>CAYNMO010000101.1:775-6565 GCA_964398155.1 uncultured Actinomycetota bacterium
CTGGTTGGAAAAAAATATCTAAGTTCTTCGGTGTCTTTTGGCCATCCAAGCGATGCAAAAGGCCACATGTCTGAGCTGAACCAGGTATCTAAAACATCGTTATCCTGAATCAGATTTTCTGATTTGCATTTGGTGCACTTTTTTGGTTTCTCTTCTGCAACTATCATTTCATTGCAGTCACTGCAATACCAGACAGGAATCCTGTGCCCCCACCATAACTGTCTTGAAATACACCAGTCTCTGATATTTTCCATCCAGTTAAAATAAAGTTTTTCCCATTTTTTTGGTGTAAACTTTATTTTTCCTGTTTTTACCGCGTCAATAGCAGGTCCGGCCAGCTTTTTCATTGAAACAAACCACTGCAGGGATACTCTTGGCTCGATTATGGTCGCACATCTCGAGCAAAATCCAGCAGACGAAACATGGTCTTTTATGCCAACCAGATATCCTTCTTCTTTTAATGCCGCCAGAATCTTTACTCTTGCAGTAAACCTGTCTAGCCCCTCATATGCGCCGGCATTTTCATTTAGGCTTGCGTTATCGTTCATTATGTTAATCTGCTCAAGATTGTGCCTTTTGCCTATCTCAAAATCATTTGGATCATGAGATGGCGTAACCTTAACGGCACCGGTTCCAAACTTCATATCAACATAATCATCACTAATTATTGGAATTATTCTTTTAGCTATCGGAAGGAAAACAGATCTTCCGCTAAATTTGGCATATCTTTTATCTTTTGGATTTACAGCAACAGCGCTGTCACCAAGCATTGTTTCCGGTCTGGTAGTGGAAACTACAATAAAATCTGTCTGACTTGGTTTTAGTGTGTTTTCATCAATAAGAGGATATTTTAAATCCCACATATGACCCTGCTTGTCCTGATGCTCGACTTCTATATCTGAAACAGCTGTCTGGCACCGGGGGCACCAGTTGATCATATAGTTGCCTCTGTATATTAATCCGTCATTATAGAGAGTTACAAATTCCCTGTTTACAGCTTTATTATATTCATCATCAAAAGTAAATCTCTCACGTTCCCAGTCGCAGCTGCAGCCAAGAATCTTAAGCTGGGATATTATCCTGCTTCCGTATTTGTCCTTCCACTGCCAGACTTTTTCAATAAATTTTTCTCTACCCAGGTCGTGGCGCGAAATACCCTCTTTTATTAGTTCCTTTTCAACTACATTTTGCGTGGCAATGCCAGCGTGGTCAGTGCCAGGAATCCATGAACAGTTAAATCCTTTCATCCTTTTATAGCGGATGAGCGCATCCTGAAGTGAATTATTAAGAGCATGGCCCATATGAAGAACCCCGGTAACATTGGGAGGCGGTATTACAATTGAAAATGGCGGTTTTGAAAGCCCGCTAGTCCCATGAAAATACTTTTTGTCCATCCAGAAGGAATAAATATCTTTTTCAAATTCCTGTGGGCTGTATTTGCCTGTAATTTCTTTAATCATGATTATTTAAGCCAGTTTTTCCTGCCCTATTACAAACTCTTCCAAATGAGCTTCAGTAGATATGCTGTCTGTCTTTTCGATTACGAGCTCTCTGGTTACAACAAATTTTGTAATATCCTTCCTTGAAGGAATCTCATACATTATATCAAGCATGACTTCTTCAAGTATGGATCTCAGGCCACGTGCTCCGGTCCCTCTTTTTAACGCAAGGCCGGCAATAGTCCTGATTGAATCCTCTTTAAAAGTAAGTTCCACATCATCAAGTGCAAACATTTTTTTGTATTGCCTGACAAGTGAGTTTTTTGGCAGTGTAAGTATTTTTATAAGATCATTTTCTGTAAGATTTTTAAGAGCAGATATTACAGGCAGTCTTCCGACAAATTCAGGAATAAGGCCAAATTTCAACAGATCTTCAGGCATTACCTGTGGCAGAAGCATGTCCGCTCTTTCATTCTTTTTAGGCACCTTTTCTGAAATAAATCCGACATTTCTCTTGTTTATCCTTCTTTCAATAATATCCTCAAGCCCGCCAAAAGCTCCCCCGCAGATAAAAAGAATATTTGTGGTGTTAATCTGGATAAATTCCTGATGAGGATGCTTTCTGCCACCCTGCGGCGGTACATTAGCCTCAGTTCCTTCAAGAATTTTAAGCAGAGCCTGCTGAACTCCTTCTCCTGAAACATCTCTTGTTATGGAAAGATTTTCTGATTTTCTGGAGATTTTGTCTATCTCATCTATATAAACAATGCCGCTTTCGGCTTTTTTAATATCAAAATCTGCAGCCTGAATAAGCTTTAAAAGAATATTCTCAACATCTTCTCCGACATAGCCTGCTTCTGTTAAAGTTGTTGCATCAGCAATACAGAATGGCACATTTAAAATCCTGGCAAGCGTCTGTGCAAGCAAAGTTTTTCCGCAACCGGTAGGTCCGATAAGAAGTATATTGCTCTTCTGAATTTCGACCTCATCTTTAGTTAGTTTGCTCTCGTACTTTATCCTTTTGTAGTGATTATAAACTGCAACTGAAAGTACTTTTTTGGCTTTTTCCTGGCCAATTACATATTCATTGAGTATGGAGTAAATCTCATCAGGTTTTGGAAGATCACTGAAGTCGTATTCTTCGTCCTGCTTTATTTCCTCATCTATGATGTCATTGCACAGGTCAACGCATTCATCGCAGATATAAATACCTGGTCCTGCAATAAGCTTTTTTACCTGTTTTTGAGGTTTGCCGCAAAATGAGCATTTTAAAATTTCTTTTTTTGTCTCTTGCCCGTCTGACAAAGTTATCAACACCTTTCAAAAAATATTTTTAATTTAATTTTTAAATTAAAATCTTTTAAATTATTTTTTTATTTATTTATTTTTTATAGATTATCTCGTCAATAATACCGTATTCTTTTGCCTGCTCCGCCGTCAGGATGAAATCTCTCTCGGTATCTCTTGATACTTTTTTTACTTCCTGGCCGGTATGCTCTGAAATTATTCTGTTTAAGGCATCCCTGATTCTTAACATTTCCCTTGTATGTATTTCAATATCCATGGCTGTTCCTTCAAATCCGCCTGATGGCTGATGAAGAAGAACCCTGGCATTAGGAAGAATAAATCTTTTCCCTTTTTCACCTGCAAGCAGCAATACTGCGGCGGCACTTGCAGCCTGTCCAATGCATATTGTTGAAACTTTTGATTTGATAAACTGCATGGTATCGTAAATAGCGAGAGCAGCAGTAACGACTCCTCCCGGACTGTTTATATAAATCTGTATATCTTTTTCAGGATCTTCGGCCTCAAGATGAATTAGCTGCGCCATTATAACATTTGCAATATTGTCATCAATTCCTGTACCCAGAAATATTATTCTCTCCTTTAAGAGTCTCGAATAAATATCAAAGGATCTCTCCCCTCTGTTTGTCTGCTCAATAACCATGGGGATTAGATAATCATTACTAATAGGTTTCATTTTTTTATCACCATTTAAAATAATTGCAAAATCGGACTTTTTAAACATTAGTCCAATAATTTTATAATATTATTGTAGGATTAGTCCTTGTTTTCAGAAAGTATCTCTCTGACAATTTCTTCCTCTTCAGTAAATTCTTCAATTGAATCTTCGTCATCCATATTAACATCTAACGGGTCTGCTTCACTTTCATTTTTTTTCTTAAGATCTTCTATGCTAAGCTCTTTTATTTTTGCATTTTCAATTAAAAAATCTACAAGTTTTTTCCTTGTTGCTGAGGCCACCACATTTTTTTCACCTTTAGGCGTTTTAAGATAATCCTCAACTTTTTTCATATCGTCTGCTTTTTTGGTTGATTTTATCAGCTTTTGTTTTTCTGATTCTATCTCATCAGCAGAAATAACAAGTTTGTCTTTAAGCTCCTTTTCAAGTGTGTTAAAAATAAGATATTCTTTTACATTGAAAACAGCTTTACCTTTTAGATCTTCGTTGATTTTATCTTCTGTTATATTTAAATACTGCATATACTGATCTTTTGTAAAATTCTGGTCTTTAAGCCTGTGCTCAAAATCATGAGCAAGTTCCTTGAATTCATTGTCGATCATTATCTGAGGAACATCCACCTTGCAGTTTTTAACAAGATTATCAACGATATCAGCAAATATTCTGTTTTGTCTTGCATCCTTTTTCTGGATTTCAAGATTTTCTCTTATAATTTTCTTTAAATCATCTATAGTTTCAAAATCACCCATGTTTTTTAGAAATTCACTGTCAACAGCCGGAAGTGATTTTCTCTTTACTTCCTTTACTGTCAGCTTGAACTGCGCCTGTTTGCCTGCGATTTCTTTGTCTTCAATTTCTTTTGGCATTTCAGTTTCAACTGTCTTTTCTTCGCCCTTTTTCATGCCGATGAGGCCATCTTCAATATCCTTATAGAGAACTCCGGCACCAGCTTCAAGAACATAATCCTTGTAGCTTCCACCCTTAAATTCTTTTCCATCAACGGTTCCAACAAAATCAATAGTAATTATATCCATTTTCTCAATGGGGCCGCCATCTTCTACCGGCTCAAGGGAGGCAAACCTGTTTCTTAGATTTTCAATCTGCGCGTCAGTCTCTTCATCAGTTACTTCTACAGGATAACCTTGTGCCTCAATTCCTTTGTATTCGGATAGAACAGCATCCGGCTCAGTCTCGATTGTTATAATAAAATTAACAGGATTATCCTGTTTTAGCTCCCCGTCAATATCAACTTTAGGATAATCAATCGGCTTAAGATCTGTGCTGTCAATTATTTCAGAATAAAGATCGGTGATTGCAATGTTGGCAGCTTCCGAGAGAACATAATCTTTGCCAAAATTATTGTCTATTATCTGAAACGGAACTTTCCCTTTTCTAAATCCCGGGATTTTGGCTTTTTCAGAAATATCCTTATATGCTTTATTTAGAGATTTGCTAAAATATCCGCTGGATATTTCAACACTTAATTTTATTTTGTTATCATCAGTTTTTTCCTGGCTTTTAATGCTGTAGCTCAATTTAAAGACCCCCCTTAAATTATTTAAATATTTAAAAATTAATTAAAAAATTATTTCGATCACTGTAATTCTGCAAAAAATCATTTTAATCCCTGCAAATTTGTAAAAAATTATTTCAATTTCTGCAATTTATAAATAATTCTGCTTTTGGTTAGCAATCTGCAAACCTATTGCCCTAAAATAAACATCTAATTATAATTAAATTTACTTAAAATTACAACCGGAGTTTGAAAGAAAAATATCTTGCCTTTTATTCCTTTACCTCATAAAAAATCAGGCCCAAATTTCCGAAGCCTGATTATAAAAATTATAAAATCCATATGTCAAGAGAACTTATAGTTTGACTTAATTCAATTGGCAGTTTCTTTATTCTTTTCAATTAACAGTAATGTCATATAATTATGCTAATATCGTGCTCAAAAGAGGACCGTCCCCTATTTTTTACTATTACCAGAAGCAGAATCTTACATCAGTCTTATATTTAGCCATTTACACCCCAGGCTCAGGTACCCGTCATTATGTATAATTATAGATTTTCATCGCAGGAACCATATTTTAGAAGATATTTGGATATTTTTCATCCTGCTTTTTAACAACATGTTCTTATTTTGAGCTTAATTTAAATAAACAATTATCTCAAAACTGATTTAGTGACGAGGAATTAAATAATTACGGATTTTAAACCATGCCTTCTTGCCAAAGCTTCCAGTTTCCTGTCTGAACAAACAAATACTGTGTTTGCCGGATCAGTATTTAACTTCAGTGCAGCAGAAAGCTGTATGGAGTCGATCGGAGTTATGTATTCCTGATCTAAAAGATTTATTACTTCAAT
>CAYNMO010000101.1:6575-8500 GCA_964398155.1 uncultured Actinomycetota bacterium
CGACACAACGGCAGTTGTTCTGATGTTTCCGTCAGCTATATCCCTTAAAAACTCACTTTTAATATTTTGATAAACTTCTTTGCTTATTTCTTTGGATATCTCATTTTTTCTTTTGAGGTTTGACAATACTTCAATTATTGTTATATCAGAAATATAAAAAGTTTTTGCATTTTTAAAAATAACGTCAAGTTCTCCAGTGCCTTCTTCCGGAATATATCTCTTAAATAAAGCACTCGTATCAATAAAATAATCACACATTTTAAACTATTCCTTTTCCCTTATGTCTCTGACCTGTTCGGATAAATTAAGATTAAAGTCTTTAGTCATTTCCCTTACTTTGGATAATCCCATGCTGTCCTTACTTTCAAGACAGGCATATTCAATTAGTTTAAATTTATCCCCATCATCCAGAAGAGGTTTAAGGATTATGCTTTTATCCTTTATGTATCCGCTTAAATACATTCCTTCTTTAATCTCGAGCTTCTCCCTCATTTCTATTGGAATAGTAATCTGGCCCTTGGAAGTTATTTTTATTTTATTCATTTTATTAATACTCCTTACGTCTTACTTCTTACATTTAAAGCTATTATATGTAATATTTATAAATAATTCAATGATTTGTATTATCTTTTCAGATGAAATTTTATTTATTGATGCAGATAAATTTTGACTAAAAAATCTCAGGTTTAACATAAAACCCTTCCCTGTAATAAATTCTTCCATCTCAAATTATGCTTACTATAAAAAATCAGGCCCCAGATTACCGAAGCCTGATTTTAAAAATTCTAAATTCCCTGGCCCTTAACCTGCAGCCTTACGGAGTAACATTAAATAACTCGCAGATATTAATCCATTCTTCATTATTTAAAAACACCTTTAGGGTTTCTACTTTTAATAACTCTCTGCTACCATAAATTCTCTACATATTTTTTTATGTATTTTTCATATATGTCTTTGACTTTACCTGTCTGCTCCTCCGACAGAGAAGGCAGATCAGATGCTGCAGAATTTGACTCAGCCTGCAATATATTGCTTGCTCCAGGTATTACACAGCTTACATTGCTATCCATTAATATCCAGCGGAGAGCATATCCTGGCAAATCATCAGTTGGAAATATTTTCTTAAGTTCTTCAACAGCCTGAAGTCCGACTTCATAGGGAACACCTGAAAAAGTTTCGCCCTTGTCAAATACCTGTCCTTCTCTATTGAAGTTCCTGTGATCATGTTTTGAAAAAACAGTGTCTTTGCTGTATTTTCCGGAAAGAAGTCCGCTTGCAAGAGGAACCCGAACTATTACTCCAACATTTTTTTTGGCAGCTTCCTTAAAGAAGTGCTCAGCAGGCTTTAGTCTGAACATATTATAAATAATCTGAACAGAGGCAACTCCGGGATACTCAATAGCTTTCAGCGCTTCCTCAACTTTTTCAACACTCACACCATAATTTAATATTTTTCCTTTAGCTTTGAGATCATCAAGCATCTCAAATACTTCTGGTCTTGAATATGTCTGGGTCGGAGGGCAGTGCAGCTGCAGCAGATCAATAGCCTCAACATCCATTCTCCTGAGGCTGTCATCAATAAATGCAGTGATATTTTTTTTATTATAACCTTCATCATTGTGGGGGTTTAACTTCCTGCCGCTTTTGGTTGCCACATAAATTCTTTTACCTGTTTTTTTAATAAATTTGCCTATTGATATTTCGCTCTGGCCGTCATTATAGACATCAGCAGTATCAAAAAAATTGATGCCGGTTTCGACAGCTTTATTTAAAACAGACTGGGCAGTTTTCTCGTCATATTTATCTCCCCACTTGCCGCCAAGCTGCCATGTTCCAAGAGATACTTCTGAAATTTTAAAACCGGTCTTTCCGAGCATTCTGTAATTCATTATACTTGCCCGAAATCTTATTAAAATCTTCAACCG
>CAYNMO010000102.1:0-2313 GCA_964398155.1 uncultured Actinomycetota bacterium
TTGCAAATTTTATCTGACTTTCGTATTCTGCCGGATCAGCAGCATGAATGGACTTTCCTATTTCATATCCCTTTGATTTTAGGAATGTATAGCTCATTCCACCACCTAAAATAATGCTGTTTACCCTGGTTAAAAAGTTCTGTATAACCATGATCTTGTCAGCAACTTTTGCGCCACCCAGGATAGCCAGAAATGGTTTCTCAGGATCCTCAAGTATAGCAGTCAGAACTTCAACTTCTTTTTTAAGAAGAAAACCTGCAACGGCAGGAAGAAAATTGGCAACACCAGCGGTAGATGAGTGAGCTCTGTGTGATGCTCCGAAAGCATCATCCACATATATATCTGCAAGAGAGGCTAGACTTTTGGCAAAATCCAGATCATTTTTTGTTTCGCCTGCATTAAATCTTACATTTTCAAGCATGACAATTTCACTGTTTTTCATCTTGTTTTCTATATAATCCATTATATCTTCGGATATAATTTCATCAAACTTTTTAACAGGTCTGCCCAGTAGCTTTTCAAGCTCTTTTGCAGCAGGAGTAAGGCGGTATTTGTCTACAACTTCTCCTTTTGGTCTTCCTAAATGAGACATCAGTATAACTCTGGCATTATTTTCAATTAAATAATTTATTGTTGGAAGTGAAAGGATGATCCTTGTATTATCAGTAATGTTTAAATTTGCATCCAATGGTACATTGTAATCAACTCTTACAAGCACTTTTTTATTTTTTAAATCAATATCTTCAATAGTCTTTTTATTAAACATAATAATCACTCCATTTTTTTATTATTATTAAATAACCGGGAAAAATCCCGGTTATTTAATATAAAACATTATAAATATAATTATTTAACTATAAATTTGACTAATTCCTGGACTCTTGTTGAATATCCCCACTCATTGTCATACCATGAAAGAACTTTAAACAACTTGCCAATCTTCATGGTGCTAAGTGAGTCAAAGATTGAAGAATAAGAGCTGGCGATAATATCAGTTGAAACTATCGGATCTTCACAATACTGGAAAATACCCTGCAGCCTTTTGGTTTGAGAAGCAGCTTTCATTGCGGCATTAATATCTTCAATTGAAGCATCTTTTTCCAATTCAACAACCAGATCAACTATAGATCCAACAGGGGTAGGTATTCTCAGTGAGATTCCATCAAGTTTTCCGGCTAAATCAGGTATAACTATCCCCATTGCACTTGCAGCACCAGTTGAAGTAGGAATAATATTGAGGGCAGCTGCTCTGGCTCTTCTCAGATCCTTATGAGGAAAATCAACAATTTTCTGATCGTTTGTATAAGAATGGACTGTTGTCATAAAACCATTTTTAATTACAAAATTATCATGCAGAACTTTGGCTACGGGAGCAAGACAGTTTGTTGTACAGGAAGCATTTGAGATAATGTTGTGTTTTGCCTTGTCATAAATATCTTCATTAACTCCCAATACTATGGTGGCATCTGCTCCATTGCCCTTCATTGGGACAGTTACTATAACTTTTTTGGCACCTGCGTCAATATGTTTTTGAACTTCCTCTTTTTTTCTAAATACTCCGGTAGCTTCAATACAGACTTCTACGCCTAATTCTTTCCATGGAAGCGCTGCAGGATCTTTAATCATGGTTACCGGAATTTTCTTACCGTCGACAGAGATGAAGCCATCACCTGAAGTTATTTCATTATCAAGCGGTCCATATACTGAATCATACTTTAGCATATATGCAAGTGTCTTTGCGTCAGCCAGGTCGTTTATTCCTACAACATCTATGTCTTTGTTTTTATCATACTTAAGTATTGCCCTGAAAGTAACCCTTCCAATTCTTCCAAAACCATTTATACCAACTTTGACTGCCATTTTTCCTCCTTATAAGAAATAATGTTTGTTTAATATCTTTTTGATATTTTTTCTTTTATTAACTTCTCTATTTTAAATCACTTAATCTCAAACTTGTATATTGTAACAAATTAATAACAATATAAAAACAAAAAATTCATACACCCTCTTAAAACTTCATGCAGTAATGTGTAAAATATTAAAAAAATATATAATTACACAGAACTGACATTCGCGTTAAATAAATATTTATGATTTGGCAATATCTCTGTGAAGCAGTTTTACGGAATACCTTCTAACTTTTAAATATTCATAAATCCTCTCCGATATTACTACTGATCTGTGTCTTCCTCCTGTGCAGCCAATGCCAATGACAAGATAACTTTTGCCTTCTTCAATATAGTTTGGTATAAGAAAATCCAGAAGTTTCTCAAACATCATAAGAAATTCTTTTGTTTCTTCTCTGTTCAAGAC
>CAYNMO010000102.1:2323-8339 GCA_964398155.1 uncultured Actinomycetota bacterium
ATCACTTCTTTGTCTTCCCCTGTTAAATCCTTTAAGTTTTCATCATAAAAAGGATTTGGCAGAAACCGAACATCCATAATCATGTCTACATTTTGAGGAATACCGTATTTATAACCGAAAGACAATACGGAAATCTGTATCTGGCTTTTCTTTTCAGTTTCGCTCATCAGGTTATCAGTTATTGTTATTCTTAGATCTTTTGGAGAGAGGAGCGTTGTGTCAATAATCAAATCCGAAATTTCACGCAGATTGTGCATTTTTTCAATTTCTTTTTCAATTCCCAAATCAAGATTACCGTCCTCGACGAGCGGATGCTTCCTTCTTGTAAGTGAAAATCTTTTTATTAATACACTTTTTGATGCTTCAAGAAACAGGATCTTGTAATTGATCCCGAGTTCCTTTATTTTCTCCAGAGTCTTGTAAATCTCATCAAAAAAATAACCACTTCTTAAGTCAATAGCCAGAGCAATTTTATCAATTTTCTTGGTGCTGTCAGCAAAAGAATCTATCAGGCTCAAAATAAGCTTCGCCGGCAGATTATCAATACAGTAGTAACCTGAATCCTCAAAATACCTTAGAGCTTCCGATTTGCCCGCCCCTGACAATCCCGTAATTATAATCAATTTTATTTTATATTTTTCTTTCATTTTGTGTGGCCGCTTTTAATTATGGAAATGTTATCTTTTAACATACTTCTAATTATGGAAATACTGATTTTTGATATATTTTAAATTATATTTTAAATTTTAGCCTAAAACTAAATTAGTTTAAATAAAAACTATTTTTCACCATCCTGTTCCTTTTTTTCAATTTTTTTTTCATAAAGGAATATCCTGGCCAAAAAAACAGTTATAATGCTTATTAACAATGAGCTCCAGAAATAACCCCAAAAACCTGAAATTTTGAAATTATCAACGAAATAATCCACTACCCATAGCATACCGGCATTAATGATTATATTAAACAAGCCAAGAGTCAATATATTTACAGGTATTGCCAGTAATTTTATAACCGGCCTTATAAAAGTATTTACAAGCCCAAGTATAAGTCCTGCCAAAAATGCAATGCCAACCTTTTTTAAAATCGTTTCTCCTGAAATTTCAATAAAAGGAAGCACATAAGAAGTAACTGTTATCGCAAAAGTTAAAAGAACCCATCTTAATATTAATTTTAACAGTCCCATTAATAATCACCTGTGCAGAGCATCGTAAATATTCTTTGCATCACTATAAGTAAGCCCTTTAATATCAGCCAGATCCTTTAATGAAAAGTTTTTGATGCTGTCTGTTGAGTTTGATGCTTCAAAAATATATTGTCTTTTCTTTTCTCCTATACCTTTTATATCATCCAGCACCGATTTTGTCATATTGCTGTCTCTAAGTTTTTGATGAAAACCTACCGAAAATCTATGAGTTTCATCTCTTATTCTGATTATTAGCCTCATAAAATTTTTACCTTTTTCAAAAGAAATGCCGTCTTTAAAAATATTGCTGAAAATTATTTCCTCTTTTTTTGCAAGACTTATCAGATCAATAAACTCGGTGACTCCGCATTCTGTGAAAACCTCCGTTGCTGCACTTAACTGTCCCCGGCCTCCATCAATAATAACAAGATCAGGCTTCTGATAAAAACTTTCTTCAATTTCTATTTTGGAATTACTTAAATATTTCAGCCTTCTGCTTAACAGCTCCTGTATCATCTTAAAATCATCCTGACCCTCAACCGTTTTTATCTTAAAATGCCTGTAATTATCCCTGGCTGGGACACCATCAATAAAAACAACCATAGATCCGACCGGGAAAGAACTCCCTAGATTGGAAACGTCATAGCATTCAATTCTTCTGGGTATATTTTTTAATTTTAATGCTTTTTGAAGGTCCGTAATGTCATTAAAAACCTGATTGAAATTTGATTCTTTTTCATATTTTTTCTTTTCAAGAAATAATAGGGAGTTTTTTTGAGCCATTTCCATTATGCTTCTGTTTCCGCCTGTCCTTGGAACCTTTATCTCAATTTTTTTACCTTTAGTTTTTTTGAAATATTCCATAAGAACATTCATGTCCTCAGTCTCAAAAGGAATATAAATTATATTTGGCATATTATTAATGCTCTCATAGTATTTTATCAGAAAATCAGACATTATTTCCTGTGGATTTTCCACTCCGAAATTAGTTATTGTAATATTGTTGAAGCCTGAAAGTTCCCCCTGACGATACATGAACAGACTGGCTGCAGCAACACCTGCATCTGCAGACATTGCGATAAAATCCCAGGCATCTTCTCCGCCAATAAATATTTTCTGGCTGTTGTAAATTTCTCCTATAAGCTCAATTCTGTTTTTTATGCTGGCAGCCTTTTCGTAATCCATTTTTTCGGCTGATTTGTTCATTTCGAGCACAAGACTTTTTATAATACTTTTATTTTTTCCTTTCAAAAAAAGAATTATGTATTCTATATTTTTCTTATATTCGCTATTGCCTGTTTTGCTGATACAGGGGCCGCAGCATAGACCGATGTGAAAATTAAGACAGGGTTTATTACCCTGCTTGCCTGGTTTTGCCTTCTTGCAATCCCTCAGTAAAAATATTTTTTTTAAGTATTCAACTATTTCCCGTACTGCGTGTACATTTGTGTATGGACCAAAATATTTTGCTCCTTTTATGTTTTTATTTCTGGTTATGATAAGCCTGGGGTATTCTTCTTCACAGGTAATTGCTATAAAGGGAAAGGATTTGTCGTCTTTAAGGTCGGCATTAAATTTAGGCCTGTATTTTTTTATCAGGTTTAATTCAAGAATGAGTGCTTCAACTTCACTGTCGGTTACAAGATAATCAATAGCGTTTATTTTTTCTGAAAAATATGAAGCCTTTGGGTTTGATATGCTTAAGTTTTCTTTGTTTAAAAAATAGCTTCTGACCCTGTTATATAATATTTTGGCCTTGCCGATATAAATAACCCTCCCGTTATCATCCTTAAAAAGATATACACCCGGTTTTTTGGGAAGAGAATTTATTATTGAAGCCAGGTCACTGTTCCTTATTTTTATGTTTTCCATTTTTTAAATAGCTTTTTAGATATTTTCCGGTATATGACCCGGCTGTTGCAGCAACCTTCTCGGGAGTACCAACCGCAATAACCTTTCCTCCCAAATTGCCTCCATCGGGTCCAAGATCTATGATATGATCAGCTGTTTTAATGACTTCAAGATTATGCTCAATTACAATTACAGTATTGCCTGCATTTACCAGCCTGTTAAGGATTATTAATAATTTGCTGATATCTTCAAAATGGAGTCCTGTGGTAGGCTCATCCAGTAAATATAATGTATTGCCAGTGCTTTTTTTTGAAAGCTCGGTTGAAAGCTTCACCCTTTGAGCTTCTCCGCCGGATAAAGTCGTTGAAGACTGCCCAAGTTTGATATATCCAAGCCCCACATCATTAATATATCCAAGCTTGTTGGCTATTCTTGGAATATGCTCATAAAAAGCTGCCGCTTCTTCAACTGTCATGTCAAGTATGTCTGCGATGTTTTTATTTTTATATTTTACTTCAAGTGACTCCCTGTTGTAACGTTTGCCTCTGCAGACTTCACATACGACATAAACATCGGGAAGAAAATGCATCTCAATTTTTATCTGTCCGTCACCCTGGCATGCTTCACATCTTCCGCCTTTAACATTAAAGCTGAACCTTCCCGGCTTATATCCTCTTAATTTGGCATCGGTAGTCATTGCAAAAAGCTCCCTTATATAGGTAAAAATTCCGGTATAAGTAGCAGGATTTGAACGGGGAGTCCTGCCAATTGGAGACTGGTCTATAACGATTACCTTGTCAAGATTTTGAGCACCTTTAATATCTTTATATCTTCCCGGCCGCAGGCTGGTATTCATCAGTATGTTTGACAATGCATGATAGAGCGTTTCATTTACAAGTGTGCTTTTGCCTGAGCCTGATACTCCGGTAACAACTATTAACTTGCCCAGAGGAAATACAACGTCGATATTATTAAGATTATGCTCACTTGCTCCCTCAATGGTTAATTCTTTTCCATTGCCCTGTCTTCTTTTTTCAGGTACGGGAATATATTTTTCACCTGAAAGATACTTTCCTGTCAGAGATTTTTTGCATGAATAAATATCATCAATAATACCATTGAAAATTATATGGCCTCCATGCAGCCCTGCACCGGGGCCGATATCCACAATATGATCGGCGCTTCTCATTGTTTCCTCGTCATGCTCAATTACAATTATAGTATTGCCGAGATCTTTTAATCTCTTCAGGGCATTTATTAATTTGCCGTTATCTCTCTGGTGAAGTCCTATGCTTGGTTCATCAAGAATATAGAGAACTCCGACAAGACCAGAACCAATCTGAGTGGCAAGCCTTATTCTTTGAGATTCTCCGCCAGACAAAGTACCTGCCTGTCTTTCTGTTGTGAGATAGCCAAGCCCGACATCATTTAAGAATTTAAACCTTTCAAGTATTTCCTTGATCAGACGCATTCCAATTGCCTGTTCCTGTTCGGTAAGTTTTAATTCTTTAAGCCACTCAATAGATTCCATTACTGTAAGGCTGCAAAAATCTGCAATTGATTTGCCGCCAATTCTGACAGACAGACTTTCCGGCTTCAGTCTTTTGCCTTCACATGAAGGGCAGGGCCTCTGACTCATTATTTCTTCAATTTTTTCCCTTGCGTTTTCGGATTCGGTCTCAATATATCTTCTTTTCAGGTTATTAATAAGCCCTTCATATTTTAAATAATAATTATGGACCTGACCTTGAGAATTCCTGTACTTTATCTTGATTTTTTCACCCTTGGCGCCATATAAAATAATGTCTTTAACTCTTTGCTCCATGTCTTCAAATGGTATATTCAGTGAAAAATCGTAGTGTTCTGATAAAGATTTCATTAATTGAGAATAATAGTTTGAATAACCCATGTTAATAAAAGGTATTGCGCCTTCATTTATGCTTTTTGAGGGAAATTCAATTATCAGATAAGGGTCTATCTCTTTTTTAAAGCCAAGACCGCTGCATTCTTTACAGGCACCATATGGGCTGTTAAAGGAAAACATCCTTGGCGTTAATTCTTCAAAGCTTATCCCGCAGTCAGTGCAGGAGAAATTTTCGGAAAATGAATATTTTTCTCCGGATTCTGTAATTTCAATATTGGCTATCCCTTCACTTTCCTTTAGCGCTATTTCAATATCTTCAGTAAGCCTTTTCCTGATATCAGGCCCAATCTTTAATCTGTCAATTACTATTTCAATATTATGCTTGTAATTTTTATCAAGCTTAATGTCTCCCGGAGAATTCAAATCCATTATTTCGCCGTCAACTCTGACTCTGATAAATCCGCTTTTTTTAATAGTCTCAAAAGTTTTGACATATTCCCCTTTTCTGCCCCTTATAATCGGAGATAAAACCATAAACCTTGTATCTTCAGGGAAAGCCATTATCTGATCAACGATCTGGTCTATTGTCTGTTTTGTAATAGGTTTTCCGCAGACAGGACAATAAGGCTTTCCTATTCTGGCAAACAGTACTCTTAAATAATCATAAATTTCTGTTATGGTTCCTACTGTTGAGCGTGGATTTTTTGAAACGCCTTTCTGATTGATGGATACAGCCGGTGACAGACCTTCAATGAGATCAACATCCGGTTTTTCCATCTGGCCAAGAAACTGTCTTGCGTATGAAGATAATGATTCCACATATCTTCTTTGCCCCTCAGCATATATAGTATCAAAGGCAAGAGATGATTTGCCTGAACCACTTACACCTGTAAAGACTATAAACTTATCCCTTGGAATTGTAAGATTTATATTTTTTAAGTTGTGCTCTCTGGCACCTTTTATTACAATCTCTGATTTCATATAATTCTATTTCCTGGAAGTCTCCTGTTTTATTATAATTACCGCTAAATTAATTTTTATATCTTTAATTGTAAAAAATAATATACCAAATGATACTGATGTAATGATAAGAGATTTAGAAAATGCAAGACACTATC
>CAYNMO010000103.1:0-8307 GCA_964398155.1 uncultured Actinomycetota bacterium
ACTTATTAACCGGCGGGACAATGCAGATGACAGAAACCATGTCTTACGGAAGGCTGCCTTTATGGGCAGAAGGCGGCGCAAGTATTGTATTTAACTCTGACTTGGAGGGATATCCTGAAATATACTTGTTAAATGCTAATGGGGGCGAATTAAAGAACATTACGAATAATGACTTTGATGACAGGCTTCTCAGTGTCTCACCGGACGGAGCCAGGGTATTTTACCAGTCCTTTAATGAAGAAAACAGCACCGAGATTATGATGCTTGATATAAGCAGCTCAAAGACAGTTAAGATTTTAGAAACACAGTCAGAAGCCTCCGGATAGCAGGCTGTTCGAAAATCTTTATAAAGCTTGCAAAAGGCAGACCGTGTTTTGCCAGATACAAATAAAGAAGGTATAGTTTATTTTTACAATGTCTTAAATAAAAAATTCTCTCCTGTAATTCCCAAATGCCAGCATGCATTCCTTGCCGGCTCGTAATCAGGATGAGCGATAAACAAGGTGTTTTTGGCAATCAGGAGATTATCTCTGCCCCGGCTTCCAGCCTTAAAGTCTATAGGGGAATTTGTATTTTTTAACAGGCTTACAATTACGCTTATGCCCTCTTTCTCAACTGCATTGGCGCCTGCATAATGCATACAGCCTCCCCTTAGCTCTATTACAGAACCTTTTGGGGCATAGTGGAACTTAATAAGTGAAGAATCATAAGTACCTTGCGGCCATTTGATATCTTCGTCAAGGCCAAGCATCATAACCATGCCCGCACCAACTATATATAGTTCACTTCCCTGATGAAATTCCAGTCCATTAAGTATTTTGTTCCTCCCATAGCATACTCCTGACTGTACATCCATTCCTGCATAGACACTTTCCAGGATGGGGGCCAACTGGGAGGCCAGCTCCTTTTGCATCCCTAAAACATCTGCAATATAAACCAAATCATCAGTTACAATATTGTTCCGTTTAATATAATTCAATATTTCATCGATTTTATAGTCGTTATGGACAACCCCAAACCTTTTAAAACTTTCGTCATATACAGATAAAATATTCTTGCCTGGATTAATCTCATTTAATTTTCTTAAAACATCTTCCATTTTTTATTCCTTCCAATAAATTTTGTTTGCAAAGCTGCCGGAATTGAAAAAGACGATATTCTCTATAACCCAAACTGTTTTTAAAGATTTAATACTGCTGCCGCGCCCACTTTCGGCTATGGCACGATATATACCAACCGCCATTGCCTTTGGAACATCAGCAACTAAGATAATGCCAACCAATTGCTTTGACAATTATAGGTCTCTTTTATTTATTCATCATAGGGACTATGCCTATTTCCCGCATCTGGTCCAGCGCATCTATTATTTCCGGCGCCGCTCTGGTGCCGATGAGGTCTGCACCCGCCATTAAAAACGCATAAGCGTTCTGGGGGCGAGGAAATTTAACGCCTGCAACTTTTAATTTTATGTTTGATCCTTTAAAAGCATTTCGCATAAGTAAAAACTGATGCATGCTTGGGCCTTCAAACTGTCCTGTAGAAGTTTTAGCATATTGGATTTTTGTTTCTTTAATGAGTTCACAGCAGACAGAAATTTCTTCATCAGTTAAAAAGCATACTTCAAGGATAACTTTTTTAACCACATCCCCTGCAGCTTTTTCAAAATCTTCTAATTCCTGTCTGATAATGTTATATTTTTTATCTTTTATGGCGCCGGTGTTAACGACCAGGTCCAATACGGTGCACCCTTGTTTTACCGCATATTCTGCTTCGAATGCCTTTACCTGTGACGGAGAAGCTCCGAAAGGAAAATCAATGCCTGTTCCTATCAGCAGGTCTGTCCCGGCTAATTCCTCCCTGACAATGCCAGTCCAGAAAGGAGAAGCGCTATAAAATGCTGCGCAATTATACCTGATTGCTTCTTTACAACCATCCCGAATATCTTTTTCCTGGGTATTTTTGGGAAGCACGGAATGATCAAAAGCTTTCCCCAGACTTCTTTTATCAATTTTTGATAGATCTATCATTTTTAAAAACCTTTATTTCAACTTTATTGATTCCAGCATTGCTTTGATTATCTCATTATTCTGGTTATCTTTGCCCACTATCTTTATTGTAACCTGTTCTCCATTTGTGATCCCTGAGTAAAGAGTCTGATCTTTTTCATCTGATGTAAAACTGGTCTTGAACAATTTGACGCTGAACATAGTGACTTCTTCAAGAGGTGTGCCGTTATTCTGCTTCGCCATATCTTCAATCTGTGTTTTGACTTCTGCTTCAGTGGCAGCGCTTACACTGATTGTCATCAGCACTGTATTGCTTGAAGTATAAACCTGTACACCATCCGGAACATCCACAACATCCCACAAGTCCGGCCACAGAATAAAAAACTTTTGGGTTTCGTACATCTTCCCGCCTTCAACCTCTAATGCTGCGGCAGTTTCTTTGGCTGCATTTTCACTTGAAGCATTTGAAGAGGGTGACCCTGGTGGAGTCCCTGTACAGCCTGCCAGAGAAGCCATTAGAGTAATTGTGATAATTGCAGCTATGATAATGCATAACCTTTTTAATACAGACATTTTTAATCCTTTCTTTTTAATACTATTCTTGGAGTGTCAAACCAATTAAAAAAATACAGTAAACGCCATAAATTAATCACACTAAGGAAAAACGAATCTATTTCAACAAAAATTTTAAGTAAAATATGGAAAATATTTCAATTATATTAAGCCTTCTCATCTGTTTAAAGCATCTATTTTTTAAAATCTAAAAAGCGTCATGGGATTATTACCGGTATATCCATCAAGTTGCCAAATTCCCTGATCTCTTCAATGATATCCCCATAAACAACTCCATTGTGATGCGGTATCCCATTATGTATCATGGATTCAATGAATCTCATATTTCCATTCTTCATCTTTATTGTTAAGTTGCTGCCCCTAATATATTGTTCATTGTCAATTACTTCACCAACTCCGGCATGAATTGTAAATTGCCCTCTCACAGAATTTATCCTGGCAACCGTTGCAATCCCGGCTTTTGAAGAAGAAATTTCTGCGATGCTGCTAAAGACCCTGTCAATCCTTGGTTTTGATGAAGCCATATTATAAGGACCGTTTCCACAGTGCCAGAAGATCAAAGCTTCTTTCTCTTTTAAATAATTTAATAAGTCCCCATACCAAGGTGTTGAATAAGTCATGGCATATTCCATCATTTGTGTAAGAGAGCCGTCAACATCGCCTTCACAGGATGCCATAATCCCATCTGCATTCATCCTGCTGTTAGCCGGGCAGATGCAGGTCCTTTCTTCGTCCCTTAACGGCCAGCAATCAGGCACATATGATTGAAGGTTTCTTTCTTCAACTATTTTTTTTGTTGCAAGATATACTCTTGACAATCCGCGCGACTCTTCCAGGTTTTCTTTGCTTATATCAAAAATTCTTTGCTGAATTTTCATATCTTCATCAACCTCTTCTTCAGATATGTTTTTTGATAAGTTGATAAAATCATGCATGGATACCTTGGTCATTGTGCAGCCGAATTTTTTCTTAATCGCAAGTTCATCAAAACCGGAAAACTCAAAACCGTCCGCACGCCATCCTATTATTCCTATCACTGCCTGTTTCATGTGTGAAATGGCCCTGACTGCATTTACAAAGGCCCCGACCTTTCTTTTTACTTCAGGACTTTTTACATCACTTCCATATACAAAACTGAATTTCTGGCCGAAATTGGCAAACATGGATGCCTGCGGCAATGCACCAACAAGTGAACCCGTAAAGTTGTGCTTTTCTATTGCAAATTCTTCTATTCCCCATATAAGATATGGCACTTCGAGATTCCTGATTATCTCAGCCGAACCTTCACCCGTGTTGAAGGTTCCGTTGAAAAGAACCACCGCATCTACCTTTTCAGTCTGAAAAAGATTCCATGCAGTAATTGACATCGGCCTGTCATAAACTGCCGGCGCTGATTCAATTATGTCCACGCCCAAATCTTTTTTAAGCAATTCCTTGGCTCTTGCGGCAAAACCAATTGCAGCTTTTATATCTTCAGGATCAAGAAACTTCAAGACTGAATTTACAAAACCCAATTTAAGTTTTTTTATTTCTGCCGGCATAATCTACCCTCCGTTTATTTATCCATAAATTTTTCAAATTTATACCTTAAAAAAAATTTAAAAATAACCCCCGGTTCCTCTGCTGCTTTTTTTAAATAGTAATCAGCAGGAAATAATAAGAACAAAACTATCAGCAAAGATTACAAAATCTCTTTTTATAAATGCAATTATTAATACTGCTCAGTTCAGCCCTTATTTATTTTCCCAAGATAACCTTCTATCTTTTGCGCCCATTTTAGATGCGGGAGGTCAAACATTACTCCGTCAATGCTTATTGCGCCTTTACCCTCGATATCTTTTTTATGTTTCAGGATTATTTTTGCTTTTTCTATTTCTGCGGCTTCAGGAGAGAGGCCTGTATTTATAACATCTAGCTGATCTGGATGAATGGCCAGTTTTGAGCTGAAGCCCATACCTTTTATTTTTTCCAGTTCGCCCTTTAAACCCTCTGTATCTTTGTAGTTTCTGAATACTGTATCAATAGACATGAGGCCATTTGCCTTTGAATACAGGATAATTGTTTTTCTTGCAAAATCCACCATTGTATCTGATATGGTTCCGAACTGGCTTAAGCTAAAAAGATAGTCCTCTGCTCCAAGGGCAATCGCTGTTATCCTGTCAAACAGGCCGTCACCTATCTTGCCTAGTTCGAGCAGCCCCTTTGCGCTTTCTACCATGATTATAAGTTTTAATTTAAAATCAAGCTTTAGTTCTGTTTCCTTTCCTGCAATATAGTTGATTATTTTTTCCAGGTTTTTTGTATCTTCGAACTTTGGAATCATGTAACCACAGACGCCGCGCCCGATGGTGCCGTCAATATCTTTAAAGACATGGCTTGAGTCAAGATCGTTTACTCTTATAAATATAACCTTATCTTTGATATCTGATGACACCAGCTTATTGGAGATATTGTTTCTTGCAATCTCTTTATTATTGGTTGAAACACTGTCCTCGAGGTCCAGGATAAAGGCATCGGGAAAAAGCATGCCCATCTTATCAAGCATTTTTTCCTTATCGGCCGGAATGAACAAAAATGACCTTATAATTTCCACAACAAAAACTCCCTGACAATAATAATCATTTCAATACATCAGTCTTTTACTCGGGTTAATTCAATTATTTGTACCAATCAAAAGGTGTGGCGTCCAAATAAGTAATAACATTCTTGGTCTCCAGATATGCTTCCAATCCTTCTCTGCCCAATTCCCTGCCAATGCCGCTTTGCTTGTATCCTCCGTATGGACCCTGTGAGTAAACAAAATTATGTATATTTATCCATACTGTACCGGCTTTTATTTTTCTTGCAATAACATGCCCTTTTCTTAAATCCTCTGTATAGATACTTCCTGCCAATCCATATTTTGTGTCATTCGCAGCTTTTATGAGTTCTTCCTCATTCTCAAGGGCAGTCACGGTCAGGACAGGCCCAAATATTTCTTCAAGATATATTGTAGTGCCAGGTTTTACATCATCGAATACTGTCGGCATAACATAATAACCATCTTTAAGTTTGTTATCTGCCGGAATATTGCCGCCGCAGACCAATTTGGCTCCCTCTTTGATCCCTTTTTCTATATATCCCATTACTTCTTTCTGATGAGACTTAGATATCAGCGGTCCCATTTGAGTTGATTCTTCTATACCCGGGCCCACTCGTATCGCTTTAACCGCTGGAATAAATAATTCCATAAATTTCTTGTGTATAGATTTGTCAATCAGTACTCGTGTAGCGCCGCAGCAGCATTCACCCTGATTAAGAAAAGTTCCAAAAAGAATTGCTTTAACTGCTGTATCGAGATTTGCATCTTTTAAAACAACAGCAGGGGACTTTCCTCCCAGTTCCAAGGATGTTGAACTGATACAACAAGCGGCTTTCTGCATTATTTTACCACCAATATCTGTTGAACCGGTAAAGCTTAATTTATCAATAAGAGGACTACTAGTAATAGCTTCTCCAACAACTGATCCGGCACCCGTTACAATATTTACAACTCCTTTTGGAAGACCGGCTTCCAGGAATATTTCACCAAGCATGATTGTAGTTAAAGGCGTAAATGTGGCTGGTTTTACAACCATTGTGTTTCCTGCTGCAATGGCGGGAGCGATTTTCCTGACAGCCAAAGCAAGAGGGAAATTCCATGGAGATATTGCACCAATAACACCTATGGGTTCCTTAATAGTATAATCCAAAGCTCCAGGTCCTACCGGAATACTGTCACCGTTAACGCTTACGATCAGATTCCCAAAGTATTCAAAGCAATCTGCTGTCATAGGAATATCGAATAACCTGCTTTCTATAATAGGTTTGCCAACGTCCATAGTTTCGGTTACAGCAAATTCTTCTATTCTTTTCATAAGTATCTCAGCACATTTTTTTAGAACACGGCTTCTTTCCGTTGCACTCATCTGCGGCCATGGGCCTTCATCAAATGCCCTCCGTGCAGCTTTTATTGCTTTCTCAACATCTTTGGCAGTTGCGGAGGCCACCGTTGCATAAATTTCTCCTGTTGCAGGATCCGCGGTTGTAAAAGTTCCCTTGTCGGATGCATCACACCATTCATTGTCGATAAAAAGCTTGTAGTTTTTCATTGAATATCCTCCTTTTTTAAGAATTATTATTGGAAATAAATTTACATTTTAAGATACAATAAGAGAAACAAAACTCAATTCCGCCTTACTAATTCTTATAAATAATCCTAATAATGCTATCTTAACTTTTCCTTATTTATTTTATCAGGACAACTTATATCTTTTATGCCAATTTTGAATTTGGATCTTCTACAAAGGTCAAAATCACCAGTTATAATATTTTTACAATTTCCGTCCATATCTTGCAATGAAATCGTATGGTGAGGGAAGACGTATTGCACTGACAGTATTGAGCCTATTGACCTCATCCACAGTAAGGGCCCAGCCCACACTTCCAAGATTATCTTCCAGCTGTTCCAAGGTACGGGCTCCGAATATTGGCGCCGTGACTCCTGGCTGCTGCAAAAGCCAATTTATGGCAACCTGTGCAGGGGTCTTATTATTAGTTTTCCCTATCTCAATTAATGCATCTATCGTCTGCCAGGTAATTTCACTTACCCGTTGTTCTTCCTGATCGTCCCAGCGGTCATTCCGGCCTACGCGGCTGTCAGGAGGGGCAGCCTTGTCACGTCTATACTTACCGGTAAGCCATCCGCCTGCCAGAGGCGACCAGGGTATTACTCCTACGCCTTCAGATATGCAAAGCGGCAGCAGCTCCCACTCTGTGCTGCGCACCAACAGACTGTACTCCGGTTGCAGACAATCAAATCTGGCCAGACCATGCAAACTGCTTAGCATAACAGCTTTTTGCAACTGTGAGGCAGTATAGTTTGATGCGCCTATATAGCGCACTTTGCCGGCTCTCACTAAATCGTTTAAAGTACTCAGCGTCTCTTCCAGCGGAGTTAAGGGGTCCCAGCAGTGCATCTGATAGAGGTCTATAAAGTCTGTCTGTAGACGCTTAAGGCTTATATCGATCTGGTCCAGGATGTGCTTTCTTGAAACGCCCCAGTCATTGGGGTCCTTGCTTATAGGCATACAGACCTTGGAAGCCACGACTGTATGTGCGCGATTAGCTTTTTTTTTAAGCCAATTTCCAAGCATGATCTCTGATTGCCCTTCGTTATATAAATTCGATGTATCAAAAAAGTTGCCGCCCGCCTCTACAAAACGGTCGCTTAAAGCGATTGCTTCTTCCTGATCTGCGCCCCAACCAAAGGTCTGGGTCCCCATGCATAGCTCCGAAACTTTCAATCCGGTCCTGCCTAAAAGCTTGAATTTCACTAACAGCACCTCCTCAAATTAACATTGTTAAGCATTCCGTTAATATTTTTAAGAAAATATTTTCAAGACGATTTGCTCAGGTTTTAATAGACTGTGAACCCTCTATACCTAACTTACACTCTTACCATATTTGATCAACAGGCTTTTATTTATAAAAGACCTGGGAGTTCCCCCTTTTAATACATCCAATGCCGACTCTGCAGCCATTCTCCTCTGGTTTTGCAGGGATTGCTCTGAATAATATGCAGCATGCGGTGTCAGGATAACATTTTCCAGCTTTAGCAGTTCATTATCTTTATCAATCGGCTCTTTTAGAAAAACATCAAGTCCTGCCCCTGCGATCCATTTTTCTTTTAAAGCTTTTATCAAAATAG
>CAYNMO010000104.1:0-8246 GCA_964398155.1 uncultured Actinomycetota bacterium
CTTGCTATAAAATTTAACAGGTCTTTGCAATAAATCTTATTTCTATCTTTTTATCACATGCATCAGCAATTTTTTGTAAAAACCGCAGGGATGGATTATATTTTCCACTCTCTAGTCTTGCGATACAGGATTGAGTTGTATTAATCAATTCGGCGAGCTCTCTTTGTGTTAAATCCTTTTCCTTTCGCAGGGTCAAAAGCTGGTTTATAATCTGATAAAAAGGCTCCAGTCTTTCTGTTTCTTTTAAAACTTCCGGGTCATGTTTAATTATCTCCCTTGCTTCTTTCCAGTCCATAATTTTAAACCTCTCTTTTTAAATATTCATTCATCCTGCTTCTTGCAATTTCAAGCTCTTTTTTTGGAGTACTATAGCTTTTTTTTGAAAATGCATGCAGCAGTACAAAAATATTACTCTTATATAGAAAATATATTATCCTCGAAATATTATTGCCAAATTCTACTCGCATTTCCCACATACCTTTATACCTGGGGCCCTTAAATTTTAAAACACTTGGATAAATTAAATTTATTCCCTGCATTTCCAAAGTATCGATATCTCCAGTTATCTTTGCCCTGTGTTTTGCAGGTAAAGATAAAATATATTCCAAAACGGGAATATCACCATTTAATTTGTCATAAAGTTTTATTTTCCAGTCCATTTTAATAATATAGCTTATATGCTATAAATTCAAGTCTTTCTAAAAAAATTTCTGCTCTTAACCCAATCAATTTTATCTATGACATACAGTTGTCAGGCATATCAGTTATAATTTAATTTTGTTTAAAGATTATAAATAGAAAGGAAAAAAATTATCAGTAAAAAATATAATATTTATTGTTGATTTTACAAATGAACAGAATCATTTCAAAATCTAAATATCTTTCAGGTCTTCAGTGCCACAAATATCTCTGGTATGAGATAAATGATCCTGAAGCAATCCCGCCATACGATGAGGTTACTTTGATTCGTTTCCAGCAGGGCCACGATGTGGGAAATCTTGCAAAACTGCTTTTTCCGGGTGGCATAGATATGGAATATAGAGTTGACACAGAGGCAGAGCTTGCCAGGGCAAGAGAACTAACAGGCCTATCTGCTGCCAAACTCACTGTCCACACCGCCAATTCGACATTCATTACAAATTCTGTCCGCACCAAAAGTTCTGCCAACAAAATAAAAACAGGCAGTATTAGACGCCCCCTCTTTGAGGCCGCTTTTACATACAAAAATTCATATGCCCGAGGAGATATTCTTGAACCCGCCCCCAATGGTTCATGGAACATAATCGAAGTAAAAAGCGCCTGCTCAATAAAGGACCCAAACATACACGACATATCATTACAGAAATACTGTTATGAGGGAGCGGGCCTTAAAATAAACAAGTGCTACCTTATGTATCTAAACAGGGATTTTGTAAAAGATGGCCCCATAGATCCGAGCCAGTTCTTTGTAAAAGAAGATGTCACTGCCCGGGCAGAAATACTGCAGGAGGCAGTCGAGGATAACATTTCCCTGATGCTTGATGCAATAGAAAGCCCGTCATGTCCCCAAACAAGCATTGGCAGGAATTGCGACAAGCCTTATGATTGCCAGTTAAAGAAGGTATGCTGGAGTTGCCTGCCGAAAAACAATGTCTTTGAGCTTTACAGGGGAAAGGACCTTGCCTGCTATTTTTATCAGAACGGCATTAAAGAGATCGCGCGTATAAATGAGACTGCCAGACTTGATGCAATTCAGGCAATGCAATACAGGTCTGCCACGCAAAACTGTGCAACCTATGACAGGGATAGCATAAGGTTCTTTTTAAAAAAGATAAAATACCCAATCAGTTTTCTGGATTTTGAGACATTTTCAACTGCAATCCCGCTTTTTGACGGACTCAGGCCTTACCAGAGCATACCGTTTCAGTTCTCATGCCATATAATGCAAAACCCGCAGGACAAGCCCGAAAGCCTTTATTTTCTTGCTGAAGATGATGAAAAAGATCCCAGGACAGATTTTCTTGAAAGCTTAAAAAATGCTCTTGGTTATGGTGGCGGGGCAAGGGATGCTGCCCCAGCCGGTTCAATCCTTGTATATTTCGAGTCTTTCGAAAAGAATATTTTAAATAAACTTGCCGAGGCATATCCGGCTCATGGCTGGTGGATAGAGGATGCAATCAAAAGGATTGTTGATTTGTATGAACCCTTCGGCAAGTTCTATTATTACAATTCCGAGCAGAAGGGAAGCGCTTCGCTGAAAAATGTCCTGCCGGCTCTTACAGGGGTAAGCTATGATGACATGGAAATTTCTAATGGCGAGCTGGCAAGCGCAAGGTATCTAAACATAACTTTCCTGAAAGGGAAGGCGGCCCCTGACAAGGCCCTGGTAGATAAAACAAGGAAGGATCTTTTGGACTACTGTGGGCTTGATACTGAGGGGATGATTCATATACTTAGGGAGCTTTACAAAATTGCAAAATAGAAATAAGTAAAGACAGAGTTAACGACTCTGGCTTCTAATTTTAAAGATATAGGTGCTATATAATTGTCCTATTATGCTGTACTCTATATTTCTTCTTGCCACAGAACCCAACGTGTGTTGAAATGCTATTAATTATACATTATCCAAGATAGACCTGATAATAATTTTTTATCAGCTATTTGGAATATTTAAAGGCCAAAAAGGGTAATATTGTAAAATTGTGAGTATAAGATTGAACAATATTCAGACTTCTTAAATTTTAGTACATAAAAAACATTTTGTCATCTTGACAGCTGGCGGGATTTTATGATAATCTTAACTCATCACCATGGGAGAGCACACCTAAGGTTTTGTCCGAAGGTTAATCTCTCTCCTATTTTATTTTACAGCTTCTGTTTAGTTTATCCAAATATCGAATAGCTTGGAAAACATTTAACCACCGCAGGGATGGCATCCCTGTTTAGAGGTCTCTTACTGGAGGCCTTTCTTCATTTAAAGGTGATTAAAGAACCTTATAAAAAAAGCTTTTAACGGGGGTAGAATCACTGTTTCAAAAATATCAGAATTACTAGAAATATCTGTTGTAGAAGCAAATAAAAAAGCAATGGAGTGGTCCAATAATTGAGCAAAAACCCAGATAAGCAGTGGCAGGCATAAATATATCCGGCTGGATATATTAAATAGTGAAATACGCAGTATTGCCGTAAGAGTTTTGGTAACTACTCAAACTTCTTTTGGTATTTCAAGAAGATTAGCAAGCTTTATTAATTTTTGAACTGCAACTTTTACCGGAATTATATCTTCTGCTTTTAAAACATATTGATTTTGCATAATTTCATAAGCTTTAATTATTTGAATATTATCAAGTGCATTAAAAAAGAAGGAAAAAGATTTCAATTCAACGCCTGGAATACCATCTCTTCGTTGTATTTCTTCTTCAAGACGTATATTAATAATTTTTTGAAAAAGTTCTTTATTTTTAATAAAAGTACTAATGCTGTCATTGTCGGTCAAGACACATAAATCATAAATGTGTTTTGCTGCATCAAAAGCGCGCTTATCAATATGAGCATTTCTTGCATATGCTTCCGCCGCAAAAAGCTTGTCAATAAATATTCGCTCAATAGTCATTGTTTGTACATTAAAGGGGATGACTTTATATTTTTCTGAAAGAATTTGTTTTTCCGCATCTGTGGCCGCATCATATATAGTCGGTGTAATTTCCAATGCAGCATATGGCTCACTTATCGTAAATGATGTGGCTTCGACCTTTATTTTACCAAATCTTTGCAAGGAATCATTTGTGTCAAACTCCATTTGAGGACTGTAAGTATACACTGCCATAACTTCTGACCTATTCGTAAAGCCTTCACTTAAGGATCGATTAAAATAATCATATTCCTTAGTGGCCTGACGCAAGCTTTTGTCAGATTGTGTTCGTGAGCAGTTCCTCGTATCTACTGATAAATCCACATCTTCTGAAAAACGCCTGATGTTTTTTAAAGCTTTATATAAAGCGGTACCGCCTTTAAAATATGCCTTTAAACCACTGATTTGCTTATCGGCTAATTGCCTTAGCAAAAGTGTAACATAGTAGTCCTTTTCTAATACATCAAGCCTGTATCCGGTCCTATCATGAACATTTTCCAGTAAAACTCTAAATGCATCTATGTCTTCATGCAATTTTAACAAGATAATTGTGCTCCTTCCTCTGCAACACCTGCAATTTTTATAATAACTCTTTCACTGTAATATCTGTTAGCCAATGCAAGTATTTTATCATATTTAAGTTTGTATTCTTGCACAAAGCCTGCCAATATTGCCAACGGATTTTCTGTGTCCAGCGGCGCTTTTTCCATATAATCCAGAATATCCAGAAATTGAAGGTATCGTTTATTATCTCCATTAATTTGCGTGCGTGGTTTTTTAAGCACAATGTTTAAATCTCTGTCCATCCTGGAATTATCTATTGCTTTATTGGTTGCAATATAACGCACATTGGGCATAAGTGTAGTCAGTCCGATTTTATTTAGAAGAAGCGGGCCGGTCTCGTAGCCAGTATCTCCAGTTAAATATTTTGACTCTATTAATTTTTCATTGTTAATTTTAGTTGTGCCAAAAACTGTTTGTTTGGCAATATAATAAACACCGTTTTTATAAAAATACAGATTTGCAATTTCTTTTTTTTGAATTATACGCTGCATGCAAACAGCAACTGCAGCACTTGCTTGTTTGCCCGGCATCTTGCGAGCTTTCGCCAAACCTACAGCAATGTCAGCAGTCAGTATTGGTTGTCCGGCCACATATCCTTTTATTGCGTTTGTTACGAATTCCATGTTTTTAATTACCTGCATCTTTTCCATTCCCTAAATGATATAAATATTCAATTAAATAGTCTTTAAAACATAATGAAATATATCATATATTTTATTACTTTACAAGCTAATTTTGAAATAAATGGGAACTCCAATCCTTCACTTGAAAAACTTTTAAAAATAGCAAAAGGACTTAACGCAGATTTAAAAATAGATTTAATACCTAAAGCAATCAAAATTTAAAAGAAAAGGACTGCCTGAATTTGACTATGATAGTTTAAAAATATAGATTATTTATTATTTTAGAAACATTTAACCACCGCAGGGATGACATCCCTGTTTAGAGGCCTTTCTTTATTTACCGGAATAAGTTTAGCATGAGGTAATAATCATTTGGAAAATGTCATTATTAACATAGATGGCCTTAACCTATACAACGGTTTAAAAAGTGCTGGATTAAATAAATATTGCAATTTCTATGGTAAACTCTTTACTTCAAATATTAAACAATCCCAGTTTCCAACTATAATAATAAATCAATCAGGATATAAAATTGAAAAACCAGAATATTGGAATTGAAATAAAGCATCCTTTTGTTGCTTTAATCTCAATGAGCGAGCCGCCAATCTCCAGGGCATCACGGTGGATAGTAATTTTCAACTTTTTCTTCCCTTTGTAATACCCAGAATTACATGGTTTAGCGCTTCAAATTCATCAATTGTATAAATACAATCGTTAAAGAGACCATAACCAAAAAAACTGGCCGTAGCGATTTTCAAATCTGCCATCTCACAAAAATCTTTAAAAAAACTTTCTTTTTTTAATTTATTAAGTTCAGCATCCAGCGCGCCTGAAGCAGGTTTATGATTAGCCAACAGGAATATAAATTCCGGCTTTTCTACTGTAAAGGCAAAGTTTGCCGGAAGGCCTTCCACTAATCCGAGGGTTTGCTTGGTTTTCAGGATGCCGTGCATTTCATCTCTTAAATCTTTAATACTATTATTTCGGAAATATGCATCAGCTTTTCTCACATGGTCAACAATACCCGATTTTCCACCCAATGCACTGTCAGCGTATTTCATCTCAATAAATGCCAGTCGATATTTTCCAACGCCTGAGCGCTTTGCTGCAACCAGGTCCATTCTGGTATCTCCTACCTGATATTCGATGTCACAGATGTAATAATCTGTCTTGTTTGCTATTCTACCAAGGTTATTTTCCCGTACCACCAACTGTTGAAACTCTCTTTCGACCTTTTTGTGAGAAACGAAATATGAATCCATCTCTATCTTGATAAAAGGTATACGGTCAACCCATGTCAGGGCATCTAAACCCGCAGCAACATGCTTTGGAAGTTCAGATATCATCTTCTTTACATTCTCATTTTCCTTAATATATTCCAGGTCAAATTCAAAATTGTACCCTGTTTGCTTCTCTCTGATACGAAGTAAATTCCCGCCGCGATAATAAATATTGATATAATTACTTCGTATCTCAATTGTGAGATTATTGTCCAGAAGCAGATAGTCTAATATGGGTTTAAGTAATCCTGAAGACAAATCTTTTTGGAATTTTGGAGATATCTGTCGTATTTTATGAGTATCTAGAATTTCATCGTCAATTATGACGCCATTTTCAATAATTTTTCTTCCGTCCCGCCACACATCAATTTTAGAATAAGATTCACTTAATATTTTCTTTTCCTCTTCGGAATAATTGCCATTCCTGTCAGGCATTATTGTCTCCTTTACTAAACTAAGTTTAATTGTTTTCCTGATTTAACCTAAACATTTGTGAAATTTAGTCTACCAAATTATCCTATAATTAAAAAAATTATTGATGCTTATGGTATATATAGCAACTATAAGTGTCAGTTTAAAGAAAAAATGGGGTTAACCCTTTTATTAGATACTATTTATACTAAAAAATAAATAGAAAAAATAACTTGAATTTCTTTATTGATTTATAATTATTTTTGGGAATCTGCACGAGTCAATGTGATAGCACCAGTGGATAGTCTGATTAAATTTGAATATTTTAATACCCCATAAATAAATGGTATCAGTTTAATTATGCCATGTTTACCTTATTGTTTCTTATAGGGATAAATAGTTAGATATTATCAAAATTGCAATGGAGCGTAGTATAATATCATTTACCATCATAGTTAATAATAGCAATTCGGGTATGGTTGACTGGTCAATTATTTTTCAAGAATTTTTACACAAAGGAATTTAAATTATAGTCAAAACAGTATTAAAAATATGGAAATAAAAATTGCAACGTGGAGCATGGTAATATTTGTTATGCTTTAAAACGATAACTAACAGGATGAAATTATGAAAATTCATAAAATAGACGGGAAAGAGTACCGACTCCCAAATACACTAACTGATTTTCAGATTAAAATGTATGTCCATTTGATCAATTGGAAATGGGCCAATCTCCCTCCCTCAGAGCCCGGGTATTTTAGAGGAGTTGCTTATGACGCATTGTTGTCAAAAAAACTAAAAAAACAATATTACCCGCTTTATCAACCGATAAAAGAAATGTTTCTTAAACATCAGCAGAAATACCCGTTTAAGTCTCATGAGTTTTTTGGGCATATGGCAAGCTCTCAGGCCGCATGCGCTAATTTATTCCTGCCTATATTAAAAGACCCAAATACAGCTGCCATGGTTTTGGGCAAAGTAAAAACAGACTTAAAGGAGATTGCAACTGGTTTCCTGGACAATGGGTTTAGGATTGAGTTTTGGGATGAGCCGGACAATTCGCTCAATGACCATAATAAGTTGAGTGGTACAGATTCAGATATTGCAATTGCCTACAACGACCATCAGGGTGATCTTAATCTGTGGCTGATTGAGCATAAATTAACAGAAACTGAGTTTACAACCTGTGGTGGATATAAAAGCGCAAACAAGACTTCATACCACGATTGCACTTCAGCATCTGCAATCCTTGAAAACCGAAATCTCTGTTATTACCAGAGTGGCCGCGGCTATCGTTATTGGGATATTACCTTTGGGGATACATCTCCTTTTAGAGCAAACCGTATCAGAGAGTACAAAGAATGTCCCTTCAGGGGTGGCTTAAATCAGTTATGGCGCAATCAGCTTCTTGCCACAAGTATTGAATCATCAGACTCTCCCCAGTGGCCTTATAAAAAGGTATACTTTTCTGTGGTATACCATCCTGGAAACAATTCACTAATACCTTCAATTTCAGAATACCAAAAAATAATAGGGTTCAGCAATCGTTTTTCCATGTTTTCATCTGATGAATTGATAAATCGAGCTAAAGAAATAAATAAACCGGCATTGGCTGAATGGTTGGATTGGTATCAGGGACTATACTATTTTTAACACATAAATTTGTATTTTGCCCTTTTGAGTTCTGCCAGGATCTCAAATTTGTTAAACTTCTATTCTCTGTGGTTTCAGGGCTAATTTTTAGGATTAATTTAGTAA
>CAYNMO010000105.1:0-8176 GCA_964398155.1 uncultured Actinomycetota bacterium
TTTTGTCTTAAGCTGTTTTGGTATACAATATATTTATAAAAGATTTGTTTGAGGCCAGGTTGTCAACACTTGAGCCTGAATTAGGCTGTCTGTGTTGTGATATTTTGGAAAACCACTAGTCTTAAAAATATTTTTAAAAAATAAAAAACAATATTATGAATAAACTTGTTCTTGATGGTTACAATGTAATACACCATATTCCCAAACTTGCAAAAAACCTTGATTTCGACTTTGAATTCGCCAGAACTGTGCTTGTTAATTTTATGAAAGTATGGGAAGGAGAGCATGGATTTAAGGGCAGGATTTATATAGTATTTGACGGGGATGGAGCTACCGGCAGCAGCAAAATCACAAGTGGTCTAAACTGTACTTTTACAGGGTCGGGTCAGACAGCTGATGATTATATTATTGCCATGGTTAAAAGTGATAAAAATCCCAAAAAAATAACAGTTGTTTCAAATGACGGCAGCATAAAAAATAGCTGTTTTTTAGCAGGTGCAGCCGTACAGGATCCGATATTTTTACTTCAATCTCCAAAATCTTATTGCCGTAAAGTAAAAAGTACAAAGAGTAGCAAAGAAATAAGCTCTGCCCATAAAAATGAAATTAACAGGTTTTTAATGGATAAGTGGGAAATAAAATAGAAAAGCTATAGGTACAACACAATGATATGGTAAAGTTTTCACAGGACGCCATTTAAAAAAATATTAATAGAATGCCAGATATTTAACAAAAAAAGTTAGTAAAAGACCCCAAAAAGTCTGTGACATTTTAATATAATTAATAAATAGCTAAAATCGTGCTCAAAAGGGGACTGTCCCCTTTTTCCTTTTTCAGTTCATGATCAGATAAAGCGGTTTATGAAATCGCATATGTCGTCCTGAATTTCCTGCGCAAGTTCAAGGGTTCTGGCTTCAACCATTACTCTGACAATTGATTCTGTTCCTGATGAACGAACTATAATCTTGCCATGTCCCTCAAGCCTAAGCTCTGACTGGGATATTTTTTTGGCAAGTTCACTGCTTTGCATTATATGGGCTTTATTTTTTACCTTCAGATTTTTTAAAAGCTGCGGATAATGATCCATAATGTCATAAATTGCGCCAATATCCGTTTTTGTTTCACAGAGATATTCCAAAAAAATCAGAGTTGAGACAAGTCCGTCACCTATATGGCTGAAATGATTAAAGATTATATGTCCTGACTGTTCTCCACCAAGTATGCTTTCTGTTTCCAGCATTTTTTCAAGAACATACCTGTCTCCGACCTGAGTTTTGTATACTGCTATTCCCTTTTCTTCCATGGCTTTTTCAAAACCATAATTAGCCATGACTGTAGTTACAACTGCATTGTTTTGAAGTATGCCTTTGTTTTTCATATTTATGGCGCAAAAAGCAATCATTACATCACCGTCAAAAATTCTGCCATCCCTGTCACAGGCAATCACCCTGTCACCGTCTCCGTCATAAGAAAAACCGATTTGCGCATTGCTTTCCTTCATTATCTTTTTAAGAACTTCGGGGTGGGTGGAACCGCAGTTTTTATTGATAAGCCCGCTCTTTATATCAGTATTAAAGCTCACAACATCAGCATTAAACATCGAGAGAACTTTCGGTACCGCGATACTTGTAGCACCATTTGCACAGTCAACTGCTATTTTTAATTTGTTTAAGTCAAATTTAAATTCATTTCTTATGTGGTCTGTGTATAATTTAAGAGGATCGTCCATATTAAAAAATCTTCCCACTTCAAGACCTTCAGGTTTTCCTGTGGTTTCATTCTCATCGCTTAAAATATAATCTTCCAATAATTTTTCCTGGCTGTCGCTTAATTTTTCACCGCCGCTTTTAAATATTTTAATTCCGTTGTCCTCCAGCGGATTATGTGAAGCAGAAATTACTATGCCGCCATCCATATCTAAAAGTTTTGTTAGCAGTGCAACTCCCGGCGTACTTAAAATACCAGCACTGTAAACATCGTTTCCGCTTGATAATATACCTGCAGCAAGCGAAGCTTCCAAAAAATCTCCGGATGGTCTGCTGTCTTTGCCTATTAATATCCTGCCTCTTTGACCTTCTTTCGTTAAAAATCTTGAAGCGGCTCTGCCTATCCTCAAAACAAGTTCAGGGGTAAGCTCCTTATTGGCATGACCTCTTATCCCATCTGTTCCAAATAGTTTTCTGATATTTTCGTCCATTAAATCCTCTTCTTTAAAATTGCCGTCCTAAAAAACGCCAGTTGCATTATTTTATGGTCTCTTATCCCATTAGTTTAAGATACTTTTAGATATCTTCTTCCACCAGGACCCGAGCCTGAAATACTAAAACTATAAAAATGTTACTTAAATAATTTTATGGTTTTTACGCTGTCAGTTTCAAATATATTTCTGATATTTTCGTTCATTAAAACCTGTGTTTTAAAGCAGCGACCTCTAAAAATATAACTTGCAATATCTTACTGGTGACATTACAGGCTTCAAAAATAATAATTGTATAAATTATAGAAAAAAATAATAAATAAAAATACTTTTATTATTTATTTAATTATCATATTGATAAGCAAGGTTAACACATTTCTTTTTTAAAATACAAAAATAATGGAAATGCTCTTAAAGCAAAACTGATTTCTATGCACCAGTATATTTTTTAATTACAAAGGGGGAAGTCATGCACGATAGGAGACCAAAATAATCCAGCTTAAAATTAATAATGCTTCCAACATTTAACTCTGTGAATGCCGCCGGATAATTAATGCCGGAGTTTTTGAAATTATCATATGCAGCCAGGGAATCCAAATTAGAGCTGCTGTTTTTAAAACAATAAAATTCTTTCTTTAACTCCAGAACAGTATGGTCGCTGCTTTGTCCTACAATCTTATAAAAGGGATCTTCAATTGTTATGTGCCGAAAGTTTACATCCTGAAGGCCAAGTGCCAGTATTGCCCTATATATTTCTCCTTTTCTTTCCTTTACTTCAATTACTTCACATTCGAGCATGAAGCAGTCGTCATGCATCCCTTCAATTTTTTCGTAGCCGGCAGTCTCGTTTCCAATAAAAACAGCCTCTCCCAGTCTGATCTGGTTTACTTCATCAGGTAAAGTTCCCGAAGAAATATAATTCCACAAACTTGAATTGCCGCCTGAAATTATGGGTATCCTGTAATTATATGTTTCTTTTATTTTGTCTCTAAGGCTTATGAGATTTTCTATGCTCTTTAGTCTGGGCTTTTTTTTTGAAATGCATCTTGCATTGGTGCCAAGTCCGATTATATTAATGTTTTTATAATTTCTGTAGACTTTATCAAAAAATTCGGGTGCCTCAGCAGGACTAATGCCTTCACGCCTGTCATCCATTTCAATCATTATAATAATGCTGTGGGTAATTTTTTTCCTTGAGCAGATCTGGGATAAAAGACGGACTGTCTCAAGCTCGGTTTGCAGAGATGTATCACAAATTTCAACAAGTTCTTCACATTCTGAGAGCATGGGTGTTCGAAGCATTACAAGTTCCTGACCATATCCAAAATAATTCCTGAGTTTCTTAAGATTTTGAAGCCTGCTGTCACCAAAAATTTTTATGCCTGATTTCTTGAGTATTTTTACGATATTTATATCCGCTAAAATACTCTTTGTAATGCCAACGACCGATATGCCACTCTGGACACATCGGTCGTTAATAAATATTGCGTTATCTGCAATCTTGTTTAAGTTAATTTTAATACATGGACAGCTCATGAAAAAAGAAATAAATTATCTCTTCGAGAATTGTGGTCTCTTTCTTGCTTTCCTCAGACCATATTTTTTTCTCTCTACTCTTCTTGAATCTCTTGTTAAAAATCCTTCTTTCTTCAAAATTATTCTGAACTCAGGATTTACTTCAAGTAATGCTCTGGAAATACCATGCCTTAAAGCTCCGGCCTGCCCTGAAACTCCGCCGCCTGCAATGGTTGCAATTACATCGTAAGCGCTTGAAGTGCCTGTCAGATTAAGCGGTTCGGTAATCATGCTTATAAGGGTATCTCTGGGAAAATAATCTTTAAAATCCCTGTCGTTAACAGTTATTTTGCCTTCACCTGGTTTAATCCAAACTCTGGCTGAAGATTCTTTTCTTCTTCCAGTTGCATAATATTTAACTTCTTCTGCCAACTTTTTCTCCTTTTAACCTTCCTAAAAAATTAAGCTTAAAAACTTGGTAAATATAATCAAGTTTTAAAAATAATTTTAATCTTTATATTTTATTGTATATCAAGGACTTCAGGTTTTTGCGCTTTATGAGGATGCAGTGCGCCAGGATATACTTTTAATTTTTTAATTAACCTTGCTCCCAATATATTATGAGGAAGCATTCCTTTAACAGCTTTCATTAAAACAAATTCAGGACTTTTTTTCATAAGCTTTCCAAGACTGGTTGTCTTTAGATTACCTATATATCCGGAATGTCTGTAATACTTCTTGTCTTCAAGTTTGTTTCCCGTAACAACAAGTTTGCTGGAATTTATAACAATTACATAATCCCCGCAGTCAATATGAGGAGTAAATATTGTTTTATTTTTCCCTCTTAATATTTTGGCTATTTCAGTAGAAATTCTACCAAGAGTCTTTCCACTTACATCAACCAGATACCATTTTTTTTCAATATCTTTTTCTTTTGCACTATATGTTTTTATGCCGACAGTTACCATTTGTCCTCCAGTCAAGTTATAAAACTATTTATATCCCACACCTGTAAGAAACAATCCTTTAGCCTGCGCAATGCTCCCCGATAAATCTCTGTCTGCTTTTTTAAAAGCATCTTCAATCGAAGAAATATCTCTTACGCCTTTTCCTATTTCAAGTATTGTCCCTACAATAATACGAACCATATTATATAAGAAAGAATTTGCTTTAACTCTGAAAACCAATACTTCGTTTAAGCCAAAAATTCTGCTTTTAAAGATTTCAAACTCCATAATTTCTCTGATTTTGCTTTTTTTATCATCGTCGGGGCTGCAAAATGATGTGAAATCTTTTATACCCAAAAAAACCCCGGTGCAATCAGCCATTAATTTCATGTCAAGCTTTTTGCAAACCATGGTGCTGTATTTTTTCAAAAAAACATTCTGATAATCTTCATTAACAACAAAATATCTGTATTCACGCCACAAAGCATCATATCTTGAGTGAAAATCTTCTGATACTTTTTCAATACTTTTTACCGAAATATCATCAGGTAACATCCCGTTTAACGACCACTTGAATTTATACAGATCAAGTTCATCATCCCGCTTAAAATTTATAACCTGATTTAATGCATGAACTCCTGCATCCGTTCTCCCGGCATAAACAATACCAGTTTCTTTGCCAAAGATTTGACTCAGGACCTTAACAATTTCACCCTGAACTGTCCTTAATCCTCCCGGCTGTATCTGAAAACCAAAAAACTTTGTACCGTCAAATTCAATTACAGCTTTATAATTAAACATTAAAAAAATTAAATAAATTAAAATTAAATTATTTTAATAACTCTATCTGCACTATTTCCGCTCCGTCTCCGAGTCGGTTTTTTAGCTTGACTATTCTTGTAAATCCGCTTGAACGTGTATAAGATGCAGGTCCGATTTCATTAAATAATTTCTGGACCGAACCATAATTTCCAAGCAGCTTAAGACATTGCCTTCTCGCAGCAAGATCACCTTTTTTTGCAAAAACAATAAGTTTATCTACAAACATCCTTAGAAATTTTGCTTTGGTTACTGTAGTTTCAATTTTACCGCTTTCAAATAACTGGATGGCAAGATTTTTCATTATTGCCTTTTGGTGAGTACCGCTTCCACCAATTCTTCTTCCTCTTTTTGGCTGAACCATTTCCTATAATCTCCCACTTTACTTTTTCTTATATTACAGACCAGTTCTGTCTGCCTGGTTTTGCGCTCTCCGCACCGACTTAAATTCCAAATCACCACTACCTGGCAATACAACAACTATACGATATTGAAACAATTAATCTTCAGAATCTGTCTTTACCTTTGTGGTCTCATTATCAGACTCTTCTTCCGGGTCTTCCATGATCTCTTCAGATAAAGTATCCTGTTCAGTAGTTTTGTTCCTGCCTTCATTATAATCTTTGAGGGATTCCGAGTTTAATCCTGACTTCTGATTTATTCCGCTCTTTTTAAATGAAAGGCCTAGCTCAATTACCTTGTTCTTTACTTCCTGGATAGATTTTTGTCCGAAATTCCTGATATCGAGCAATTCATCTTCTGTATATTGAAGCAGCTTTTCGACAGAATCAATCCCTGCTCTTTTCAGACAATTATATGATCTGACAGACAGCTCAAGGTCTTCAATAGATGGATATTGCTGTTTTTTGGTCTTTAGCTCAATTTTTTCAAAAACAGGATCCTCATTTTTTGTTTTTTCAGATAAATCAATCATTAAAGTCATATAGTCATTAATGATTTTGGAAGCCTGGCTTAATGCTTCGTCAGGTTTTATGCTGCCATTTGTTTTAATAGTCATGGTAAGTTTGTCAAAGTTAGTCATCTGGCCTACACGAGTATTTTCAACTTTAAACATAACTCTTTTAATAGGTGAAAAAACAGAATCTATCGGAATTACTCCTAGTGGGTCTCCCTGAGAGATATTATCTTCTGAATTTCTGTATCCTTTGCCTCTTTCAACGAATATTTCTATTTTTAGTACACCATTTTTTGAAAGAGTACCTAAATAACAGTCACCGTTTACTATTTCCACTCCGGCAGGAAGTTTTATATCCTGCGCAGTAACTTCACATGGTCCAGCCTTTTCAAGCCTTATCATCGCCATGTCTTCAATCTCCATCTTAAACACTACCTGTCTTAAATTAGCGATAAGCTCAACAATATCTTCCTTTAAACCCTCAAGTACAGAAAATTCATGCTGAACATTTTCAATTCTTATTTTTGTAATTCCCGCACCTTCTATTGAAGAAAGCAGAACCCTTCTTATGGAATTACCCAAAGTATGACCAAAGCCTCTTTCCAAGGGTTCAAGTGTGAACTCACCTTCGAAATCGCCTTCCATTTTTACATTAATAACTGGTTTATGCATCTTTAACAATTTATTTTAACCTCCTGAAACTAAGAGAGAAAAATTATCAAAATAATAATAACGAACATTCAAAATAAATTTAAGGATTACTTTGAATAAAGCTCAACAATCCTTTGTTCATTTACCGGAGCTTTAATATCTGCCCTCTCCGGAATTCTGATAACTTTGCCTTTTAAATTTTTAAAATCTACTTCAAGCCATTCAGGGATATTGAGACTGCCGGCACTTGCGCTGGCTTCAACAATAAACGGCATTTCTCTGCTTTTCTCTTTAATGGAAATTTCCATGCCTTCCTTTACCTGAAAAGAAGGAATGTCTACTTTCTTGCCATTAACCTGGATATGTCCGTGAGATATAAGCTGTCTTGACTGAGCTCTTGATGTTGCAAACCCCATAAGGTATAAAACATTATCAAGCCTTATTTCCAGCAACTGCAATAAAATCTCACCCGTAATGCCCTGTTTTCTTGTAGCTTTTTTATAATAATTGGAAAACTGTGATTCTAAAACACAATAATATCTTTTAGCTTTTTGCTTTTCTCTAAGCTGTGTGGAGTATTCTGATTCAACAAGCCTCATTTTTGCTTTTTGACCGGGAGAATATGGTTTTTTTGTCACTCCACATTTATCAGTAAAGCACCTTACGCCTTTTAAAAATAATTTTTCTTTTTCCCTTCTGCAAAGCTTACAAACAGCATCTTTAAGTCTGGCCATTTAAAATAACTCCTTATTTGAAATATTTCTAAACATCTTGATTTTAAACCCTTCTTCTCTTTGGGGGTCTGCATCCATTATGCGGTACAGGAGTAACATCCATAATTGATCCTATTTCAAGGCCTACAGCCTGAAGTGATCTTACAGCGGTTTCTCTTCCTGAACCTACCCCTTTAACTCGAACATCAACTTTTGCAAGTCCGTGTTCCTGAGCTGATTTTGCAACAGCAGTTGCAGTAATCTGAGCCGCAAACGGCGTGCTCTTTCTTGAGCCTTTAAAACCGTGTGCTCCGGCGCTGCCCCATGCAATCGTATTTCCTTTTAAATCAGTTATGTTAACGATAGTATTATTAAAAGTAGACTGAATATGTGCAATACCATAAGGAATATTCTTCCT
>CAYNMO010000106.1:0-2052 GCA_964398155.1 uncultured Actinomycetota bacterium
TTCTGTATAATTTCTATGGCTGCATTTATTTAATTCTTTGGTTAAAATTTCCTTTTTTTCATCACTAAAGCTGTCTTCTTCTATGTATTGGAGAGCCTTCTTATATGCCCATACGGTTTGAGCAATATAGCTTTCGGTTTTCATTCTGCCTTCTATCTTGAGTGCAAAAACACCTGCGTCAACTATCAAATCAAGTTTTCTAATCAAACACAAATCCCTTGAATTATATATATAAGTCCCGGAATTATCCTCAATAATATTAAAGAACATATTTGGCCTTTCCTGTTCAAGAAGGTAGTATTTCCACCTGCAGCTATGGGCGCATTCACCTTTATTTGCGTCGCGTCCGGCCATGTACTTGCTTAACATGCATCTTCCAGAATGTGATATGCATAAGGCTCCATGAACAAAAACTTCAATTTCAATACTGGAGTTCTTAACTATCTGCCTAAGATCATCATATTTTATTTCCCTTGCAACATTGACCCTTTTTGCGCCAAGGCTGCCATACATATTAACGCCAAGGCTGTTGGTTACATTTGCCTGGGTACTGATATGTATACAGGGATTCTTAAAATAATCTGAAATTAATTTTATTGCAGCCGGGTCAGATACTATGAAACCATCAAACTCAATATGTTTTATTTCTTCAAGATATTCTTTGAATATATTGACTTCACTCTCGAAAATAATTGAATTTAAGGTAATATATGTTTTAACATTTTTTTCATGGCAGAAGGATACGGCTTCTTCAAGCTCAGGAATTGAAAAATTTTCGCCAAAACTTCTAAGGTTAAACAGTTTTCCGCCTATATATACCGCATCTGCTCCATATGCAACCGCATATTTTAACGTTTTTATATTTCCGGCAGGAACAAGAAGTTCAGGAATTTTTTTATTTTTCTTCATTTTTAATAATATTTTTTTTCACTTTGATTTTATGGAATAAACTGCCCTATTTATAAACTGAAATTGATACTCCGTCTCCCAGATCAATAAATCTTGTATCAAATATTTCATTATTTTGAACAAGTTTTATATATTTTTTTATTCCTTCAACGCTTTTTTTGTCGTGCTCCTTTATGAAGCGTGAAAATATTTTTTCGTCGCAGAATATATTATCAGCAATAATTAATGCATTTTTTTCCAGTTTTTCCATTAATGCTTCAATATAATGCGGATATTCAAATTTTGCTGCATCTATAAAGACAAAGTCAAATTTATTTTCAAGACCTGGAATTATTTTTAAAGCATTGCCTGAATAAAATTCTGCATCAAGCTCTGGAAAGGAAAGGCTGATAAATTCCCTGGCTTTTAACAATCTTTTACTGTTTAAATCAATGGCAGTAAATTTAGCCTTTTTTAGGTTTTTGGATAAAAAATAAGAAGAATATCCTTCTCCGCATCCTATCTCAAGCACATTTAAGGGGTTTCTTAAAAACACCAGAATTTCTAAAAGCCTTCCAACTTCATAATCCACTATCGGTACTTTATTTTCTTTGGAGACTTTGATTAAGCCTTCAAGCTGTTCTTTTTCAGACAAAATATCGCTTAATTCTTTCATTTTACAGTTGTAGTGCTGTTGATATTTTCATTTTGTCCTTTAAGTGTTTTTGAAAAAGAATGCTTGTGATTTACGGAATCAGTAACAACATAATATAAATAATCAGACTGATCTGGGTTTAACGCAGCTTTTATTGACTCAATGCCGGGATTACAAATAGGTGTCGGCGGAAGTCCTGTATATAATCTGGTATTATAAGGAGTGTCTGTTTTTAAATCACTCTCTGTTAAAGGGCTGTCCCATTTATCCAGAAAATATATAAGGGTTGCATCAATTCCAAGGGACATATTTATTTTAAGCCTGTTATGCATTACAGAAGATATCAAAGGTCTTTCTTCCGGTAAGTAGGCTTCTTTTTCAATCATGGATGCAATTATTAATATATCATATGGGGTTAAATTATTCTCTGCAGCAAATCCATAATCAAGACTGCTTGTTTCCAGCTGGTATTGGGATAAAAACATCTCTACAACATTTTTTGCATTATA
>CAYNMO010000106.1:2062-8078 GCA_964398155.1 uncultured Actinomycetota bacterium
TGCATTATACTGCGGCAGCACTTCATATGTTTTGGGGAATAAAAAACCTTCAAGATTTTCGACCTTTACATTATTGTCGTTTAAGAAATCATAGCTGTAATTTGTAGGAGCTATTGCTTTTTGAATATCTGTTTCAGTTAAAAATGGAAGTTCGGAAATTATCCTGTCGGTAACCTGACTTAACATGAATCCTTCAGGTATGGCAAGTTTGAATGTTACCACAACCGGACCAACCGTTATAACCTGTAAAACATCGCCGTATTCAGAGCCTGTTTTTAAATTATAAATTCCAGGCATCATTTTTTTCTCAGCACCTTTTTCTTCTGCGTAAATCTTAAAAAACAAGCCACTGTCGACTATCCCCTTCTGTTCCAGTAAATCTGAAATCTGAGTCAGATTCATCCCATCCTCTATTTTAAATTCAACATCGAGTCCTTTTTTAATTACGGATTTGGAAGTTGCTGTTTCGGAAAAAATACCGCATGCGCTTAATGCAAAAAAAATACATAAAAAAGATATGATTATTAATACAGGAATAATTTTTTTTATACAGTTTTTATATATTCTTGTTTTTTTCAATTTGAAATTTTTCATTATTTAAATAATTTTCCAGTATTACTGCTGCTGCATACTTGTCGACACGACTATCGGCTGTTTTTTTACTGTATAGCAGATTATCTTTTGATATTTTTGTTGAAAACCTTTCATCTAAAAAATCTATATCAACTTTTATTTTTTCTTTAAGTTTTTCTATGAAATCAAACGTTTTGCTTGCCTGGTACCCTATTTTACCCTTTAAATTATACGGGATACCTATAATTATTTTATTTATTTCTTTTTCTTTGACTAAAATACAAATTTTTTCACTAAAATCTTCGTCATTTTTTTCAATGGAGTGAGGCACTGCTAAAATATTCATCTTGTCTGATATTGCAATTCCAATATTTTTTTCCCCTATATCAAGCGCCATTATTCTCATAATTATTTCAAAAAGTAATTTATTTTAAAATGTCCTTTACTCTTGACATTAAAAATTCAAAAGCCTTTTCTATCAGAGAGGAGTCTGATCCACCAGACTGTGCAAAATCAGGCCTGCCTCCGCCTCCGCCTCCTATAATTTTTCCCGTCTCCTTGGCAATAAATGAACAGTTTATTCCTTTTTCAATTAAATCCCTTGAAGCATTAAAAACCATAACAGGTTTAGAGTTGATGCTGTTTGCCAAAGCAATGAATATTTTTTCGTTTTTAAAGTAATCTTTTATTTCGTCACTTAAAACACCGACAGTTTCGGCAGATAAATTTTCGCCATAATCAAGACCTGAAAAATTAAAAAGTACAATTTTTAAATCCCCCGGCTTAAAAGAATCCGTATATTTATCTAAAATATCCGATTTGGCTATTTTTATGGTTAAATGCTTAAGTTTTATGTTTAAGTTTTCAATGCTTGTTTTTAAATTTATAATATTGTCTATTATGGCGGAATCATTAACTCCAAGACACTCAGAAGTCTCTTTTATTATCTCGCTTTTCTCATTTAACAAATTTAAAGCAGTGAACCCGGTTACTGCTTCAATTCTTCTCAGGTTTGAGCCTATTCCTGAATCCTGAAGTATTTTAAACAAGCCTATTTCTCCGGTATGCTTTATATGCAGCCCGCCGCATAGTTCTCTGCTGTAGTTGTCTATTTCAACTACTCTGACAAATTTGCCATATTTTTCTTCAAATAATGCCACTGCACCTATTTCTTCTGCATATGTTTTGGTAGTTTCAAATATTTTTACAATATCATTTTCCTGAATTTTTTTATTTATAAGATTTTCGAGTTTTGAGACCATATCAGTTTCTGGTTCACCGAAAAAATTATAATCAAATCTAATCCGGACATCAGAAACAAAAGAACCTGCCTGAACTGCTTCCTTGCCATATAATGTTCTGAGAGCCCAGTGTAGCAAATGTGTAGCTGAATGATTTTTGCTTATGGCCTTCCTGCAGGCAATATCTACTTTTGCACCAATATTATCATTAATTTTAAATTTACCTTTTTTTACCAGACCGCAATGAATAATTATGCCTTCAACAGGTATTCTGGTATCTTCTACTGCAAATACTGAAATATCATCAGATACAATTAGTCCTTTATCTCCAATCTCCCCACCTTTTTCACCATAAAAAGGAGTTTTATTGAGAATTATCTCACCGTATTCATTCTCAAGCAGTTCATCGGTTATAATTTTTTTATTGCCTTCATTTTTTAAGATTTTTATAATTTTTGAGCTGGTTTCACTTTTCTCATAACCCGCAAACTCACATTCAGTTTCTTTTGCAAAAGCTTTGTATTCATCAATGTTTTCGATGATTTTTTTATCAAAAATTGTTTTCTCTTTTGAATCTTCAACATGTTTTTTCATAAACAAATTTATCTTTTCCATATCTATTGAAAGATTATTTTCTTCAAGAATTTCCTTTGTAAGCTCAATAGGAAACCCATAAGTTTCATATAGCCTGAAAGCATCATTCGGGTCCAGAAATTTATTATTTTTTTTCTTTAAATCACTAATGACTGCACTAAGCATTCTGGTGCCCTCTTTTAAAGTATTTGAAAATCTTTTTTCCTCGTCTGAAATAATTTGAAAAGCAAAATCTTTTCTTTCTTTTAACTGAGGATATGCGCTGCCATACTGATTAATAATTACGCTGCCAATTTCATTTAAAAAATATTCATTAATTCCAAGTACTCTCCCAAATCTTACTGCTCTTCTTATTATCCTTCTTAAGATATATCCTCTGCCTTCATTTGAGGGCATCACGCCGTCTGAAATTAAAAAATAAACTGACCTGCTGTGATCAGAAATAATTTTTAAAGCCCTGGCCGTTCTTATATCCTCAATGCTTTCAGGCTTTGTTTTTAATTCCAGGCCGGATATATCTTTTAATTTTTTGAGTATCTCGAGAAACAAAGGTGTTCTGTAAACTGAATTACTGCCGGATAATGCTGCATATATTCTTTCAAGGCCCATGCCTGTGTCGATATTTTTGTTTGGCAGATCCTTGTAAATTTTACCGTCAAAATTGTATTGTGTAAAAACAAGATTCCATATTTCAATATATCTGCCGCAGTCGCAGTTAGGATTGCAGGAAGAGCTGCCACATCCATATTCCTGGCCGAAATCATAGTAAATCTCTGTAGATGGTCCGCAAGGCCCGGTTGTTCCTGCCGGTCCCCAGAAATTATCCTTCATACCAAAATTATAAATTCTGTCGGTCTTTATACCATTGGCAATCCAGTATTTTCTTGCATCATCATCAACAGGAAGTTCATTGTGGCCTCCAAAAACAGTAAAGTATAATTTATTTTCAGGTATTTTTAAGATATTTAATAAAAAATCCAATGCCATTTCTATTGCTTCTTTTTTGAAATAATCGGCAAATGCAAAATTACCCAGCATTTCAAAAAAAGTAAGATGTCTTTCGGTGTCGCCTATTCTTTCAATGTCGCTTGTCCTGAAACATTTTTGAACGGTTGAGATCCTTGGATAAGGTGGTTTTTTTACTCCAAGATAGTATGGTTTGAATTGCTGCATGCCCGCAGTTGTCAACAGAACGCTCGGGTCATTATCCGGAATTAATCCTGAAGATTTTAGGATTAAATGGTCTTTTTTTTTGAAAAACTCCAGGAATTCTTTTCTTATATCCATAACTTAAATAAAATAATTTAAAAATTAAAAAATATCAACTTAAATATTAAATGACTGACTGGTTATTGTTTATTAACTCAGTTTTTAGTGAATTAATTATTTTAAATTAAGCTTAAAATATTTTCAATTAGACCATTTTAGAGAGTTATTCACCAAGAACTAATCAACTTTAAGATAATTCATAACAGTACAGTTTTACAATTCTGTATTTTTAGCACGTTGTAATTTTGCAACCTGCAAACACAAAACAATAAAAAATACCCCGTGTTAGCGTAATTATTGGAAGTGTTTATATGCCTTACCCAAGTAAGGCGGATTCTTTCCTGCTGTTTAGCAAGTCCCTTTTTACAAAGGGCATTTGCACTACAGGCAGAGCAAAGATTCCTTAAGTTAACTTAATGGCATAAAAATTAACTTTAACTACGTTTAACACAGGGTACATTTAAAATATTAGCATAAACACAGCGTTATTTCAAACTATGGATTAGCTTATTCCTCATACCTGATCAGGCTGATAAACAAGTCTTTTAACTGGTTTTCTTCTATGTTTGCCGGTGATTCTGACATCATGTCAATTGCAGACTGAGTTTTTGGAAATGCGATAACTTCACGTATGCTTTTCAACCTGCCAAGAAGCATTACCAGTCTGTCAAGCCCCAGCGCTATTCCTCCATGAGGCGGTGTACCGTATTCCATTGCGTTTAAGAAAAAACCAAAATTGTCTCTGGCTTTTTCAAGATCAACTTTTAATATTCTGAGTATCTTTGTCTGCATTTCAAGATCGTTTATCCTTATTGATCCTCCACCTATTTCCGTTCCATTTAAAACTATATCATAAGAAACTGAATTAACTTTTAACGGTTCCGATTCCAAATAACCTATGTCTTTTATATCAGGCATCGTAAAAGGGTGATGGACAGATTTATATCTGTTTTCCTTCTCATCATATTCAAATAGCGGAAAATCATAAACCCATAAAAATTTATACTCATCTTTGTTTATCAGACCAAGCTTGCCTGCAAGATGATTTCTTACAATACCCAGAACACTGCATGCAGTAATGAATTTGTCAGAAACAATTAAAACAAGATTGTTGCTCTTAAGATCAAGCTGCTTTATTAGTTTCTCTTTTTCGATATCACTTAAAAATTTTGCCACCGGAGATTGAAGCTCTATATTTTCATCAGTTTTTATCCATAAAAGACCACCCGCTCCGTTGTTTTTTGCCAAAGCGACAATGTCATCCAGATCTTTTCTGCTCAGCATACTCGCATCCTCAAGTTTGATGCACTTTACCACACCACCGTTGATTAAAGTTTCTTTGAATATTTTTAGATCAGAATCTATAAATATTTCAGAAATGTCTTTAATTTTTAAATCGAACCTTAAATCTGGTTTGTCAGATCCATAGTTTGAAATTGCTTCAAGCCATGTAATTTTTTCAAGAGGCAGTTTTAAATCAGATTTCATGACTTTGTCAAATATGGTCTTCATCAGACCCTCTATAAGAGACATAACATCTTCCTGTTTTACAAAAGTCATTTCCAGATCAATCTGAGTAAATTCCGGCTGTCTGTCAGATCTTAGATCTTCATCCCTGAAACATCTGGCCAGCTGAAAAATTCTGTCATATCCTGAAAACATTAATATTTGCTTAAAAAGCTGAGGAGACTGAGGCAGAGCAAAAAACTTGTTGGGATTAAGCCTTGAAGGAACTAAAAAATCACGAGCCCCTTCCGGAGTGCTTTTGGCAAGAATAGGAGTTTCAATTTCCACAAAACCATTATCATCAAGATAATTCCTTGTTACATTCATTACCGCACTCTTCAAACGCAGATTTTTCTGCATTTCAGCTGTTCTTAAATCAATATACCTGTATTTTAAACGAGTAAGTTCGTCTACCTGCTCCCTGTCTTCAATCATAAATGGCGGTGTTTTGGCTTTACTTAAGATTGTCAGTTCGTCTGCCAAAATCTCAATTTCGCCTGTATTTATCTCACTATTTACTGTTTCTGCCGTTCGGTTTTTAACTGTGCCGAAAATTTGTACAACAAATTCACTTCTTAGCTCTTTTGCACTGTCATATGCTTTTTCAGCAATGGAAGGATTAAAAACTACCTGAACTATTCCTGAAAAATCTCTTATATCAGCAAAAATCAATTTGCCATGATCACGTCTTTTTGAAACCCATCCGCAGATAATTACTTGTTTATCTGTAAAATCTTTGTTTATAACACCACAAAGATTTGTTCTCAGTCCTGTTTTAAATTTATCTTTTGAATCTTCCATTATCAGCTTTCTCCTAAATTTGTTAAAAACAT
>CAYNMO010000107.1:0-8042 GCA_964398155.1 uncultured Actinomycetota bacterium
CTGCTATTGCGCTCAGGGAATCAATCAGGAGAAAATTAAAAGATATTGAAAACGATTATTCTTAAGAACTATTTGATTAATGTCTGGTAACTCAGCTTTTAGCAGGTTATTTATTTAAAGAGGTAGTCGGGTTAGCTCCACTTGTGGAGTTCGGTCCCCTAAAACTTGAATGAAGTTGATGAAAGTGAAAGACTAAGCCTGTTACCATAATAATTTCCGTACAAGTGGGACGATTGCCCGTGAGGTGGGGCTAACTGGCTAACCTACTCTATTTAAATGCAACCATTAGAGACTTAAGCAATACACAGGAGATTATTGCAGACAATTTAATGTCAGGGATTTGATTCCGTTAATTATAAATTATATAATTATCAGGTTTCAAACTCGTTTAAATAATGTACATCACATTTTAAAGTCTATAGAGTGATACATGGAGGGATTATGATTGAACTTGAAAATGTAAAAAATTATCTGGGACCTCTTCCTGTAATTCTCGTAACAACTGGGATTGAAGAAAATAAAACCAGGAAAGACAATATAATTCCGATATCCTGGACTGGAATAATTGAAAATTCACCTCATCTTATCAGCATAAATATTGCCAAGGGCAAATATTCCGGAAGCATAATAAAGATTACAAAAGAATTTGGCCTATGTATTCCCACTGCAAAACATATAAAGGAAATAGATATCTGCGGCTGCACTCATGGAAACAAGGTTGATAAATTTGAACTCTCAAAATTCACACGCTTTGAAGCCAGCTCAATAAATGCACCTCTCATAATGGAATGCCCCATTAACATGGAGTGCGTTCTGGAGGATATAATTCCTTTTGAATCGCACGAAATGTTTATTGGAAGAATAATTAAAACACATGCTGATGAAAGCTGCCTGGATGAAAAAGGTAAGGCTGACTTCGGCAAAATTGATATTCTGGCTTATTTAAATTATGAATACTGGACTTTGGGAAGAAAACTTGAGAATTTGTTTTTTACAAGGAAAAAATAATATAAACACATTAAAAAATTTTATTGTTAAACGCAATGATTACTTATGAAGAGGCATTAAAAAAAGTTTTGGAAAGCTGCATAGTGCTGCAGAAAGAAGGTATTCCTATTCTTGAAAGCCTTAACTGTATTTTAGCGCAGGATATAATTTCAGAAGACAATATTCCTGTTAATGATAATTCTGCAATGGATGGCTATGCAGTAATGTCGGCTGATTTAACAGGAGCAGAGAAAGCCAGTCCTGTGGCATTAAAAAAATATGATTATGATATACCAGCCGGAGAACTTGGCAGGCATGAAATTAAAAAAGGAGGCTGCATCAAAATAATGACCGGTGCACCTGTTCCTGCGGGCTGCGACTGTGTTGTTAAAAAAGAAGATGTGGTAATTAGAGAAAATGAAATTTTATTTTTTAAAGAACATGTTGTTTTTGAGAATATAAGGCATAAAGGCGAGGACATTAAAAAAGGTGAAACTGTATTTAAAGAGGGTCTTGGAATTGATCCTGCTTTAATAGGAGTACTGGCATCTCTGGGCATAAAAGATGTTTTGACATTTAAACCACCTGTTGCCGGAATAATTTCAACTGGCAATGAGCTGGTGGAGATAGACGAAAGTCTTATTTTTGGAATGGTAAGAGACAGCAACAGCTACTCACTTGCTTCTCAGTTAAAAGAGGCAGGCGCCCAGTACATAAGATATGGAATTATTAAAGATAATAAAACTGATTTGAAAAAAGCAATAGAAAAAGCAACCGGCGAATGTGATCTGGTGCTGATTAGCGGCGGGGTATCTGTAGGTGACTATGATTACATCAAGGAGATATTAAATGAGACAGGAGCTCGTGAAATTTTCTGGGGGGTAAAACAAAAGCCAGGCAAGCCCCTTGCTTTCTATAAGCACGACGAAATACCAATTTTTGGACTGCCCGGCAATCCCGTCTCAGTTATGGTGTGTTTTGAACTCTATGTGAGGCCGTTAATAAGAAAAATGATGGGACATCAGGATCTCTTCAGGAAGACGATTAATGCCAAAGCGCTAGAACAGTTCAAACATGAGCCGGGGCGTACTGAGTTTGTCAGGGTAAAGATAAAACAAGATGAATATGGCAATTATTTTGCCGGCATAACAGGTGAGCAGGGTTCTGGAATTTTGACTTCAATGGCGCTGGCGGATGGAATAGCTCAAATTGATGAGGATAAAAAGGAAATAATAAAAGGAGAAAATCTTAAAGTCTATTTGATTAAGAATGGTTTGTGACGTTGATATTATTAGTAATGTCGTTGGCTTAGAATAAAGCAATAAATTAAAATAAAGGAAAACTCTTAAAATCTATTTAATTAAGAATGTTTTACGAAGGTAATATTATTAATAATTTTTTTAGTCTAGATAAAATAAAAAAAAATAAGGAGAGAATCTTAAAGTTTATATAATCAGACATGATTTTTGATGCTGATATTTTTTATAATATTAGTAACTTAAATAAAACAGACGATTAAAAACATATCTTCCGACTTAAAACTTCTAAGGCAAAGGCTATGAATTTTGAGCGATAGGGTTGGTTTGGAAACGGACCAGCCTCCCATTTGGAAAGGAGGAAAGTGGTGATGACGTGCGGCTTTTTGTAGCTGACAGGAATACTTCTTTCTTGTCAGTTTTATTTTTTATATGGGTTAATCTTATTTTTTAAAGGAAACCCTGATGAAAATATTTACCGGATTGTGTTTTTTTCTATGTTTAAAAATTTGCAACTATTAGTGGCATAAATAATATTATGCCGCCTATAAAAGGCAATTTAGTACTAAAACTGGCCGTAACAAGGGTATCTTGATCTGAATGGGGGCGGCTGAACTTTTATAAAAAATTAATAACAGAAAGAGTCCAGAGTGAATAACAAAAACAAATTTCTAATTTATATTTTGTCAGCTTTTTTGGTTCTGACAATGCTGTCAGCTATATCTTGTGGTAAAACGGCTGTCAATGATTCTTCTGCAGCGGGGGCTCAAACTAATTCTGCAGCGGAGACAACAGAAGCAGTCGCACAAAAAGATGAAACCCAGACAACAGCAGCAGCTGCCGAAACTACAGTCGCTGCCGAAACTACTGCTCCTCCTGAAACTACAGCCGCAGCTGAAACAACAGTCGCTGATGAAACTACAACCACAACCGCAACAGTAGAAAAAAAAGAATTAATTTTAGCTTCAACAACAAGCACGGACGACAGCGGCCTTTTTGATGTTCTTATTCCTGATTTTGAAAAAGCTACAGGATATAAAATCAAATTAATTGCCGTAGGCTCCGGAGAAGCAATGAAACTTGGAGAAAGAGGAGAAGCAGATGTTTTGCTTGTTCATTCAAGAAAAGCTGAAGACAAATTTATGACTGATGGATTCGGTTCAGTTAGAAAAGATGTCATGCATAATGATTTTGTCGTGGTTGGCCCGCATGAAGACAGGGCAGGAATAAAAGGCAAAAATATTGCTGATGCATTTTTGGCAATAAGTGACAGCGGCGTATTTGTCTCAAGATCTGACAAATCCGGAACAAACACAAAAGAGCTTGCAATATGGGCTAAAGCCGGAGTGTCAAGTTTTACTGACTGGTATATTGAAACAGGCCAGGGCATGGGAGAAACTCTGACAATTACCAACGAATTGAGAGCTTATACTTTAACAGACAGGGCAACATGGCTGGCAATGGAAAAGAATTTCTCACTTGAAATTTTAGTTGAAGGCGATGCGCTTTTACTTAATCCTTATGGTGTGATAGCAGTAAATCCGAGTAAATATCCTAATATCAACAATAAAGGCGCTATGGCTTTTGTGGATTATATAACGGGGGCACAGGGTCAGGCATTAATCAAGAGTTACGGCATTAAAGAATACGGACAGCCACTGTTTTACCCAGATGTGATAAAATAATAACTATTTATTACGGTAAATAACAATACGATGCAGCCTGCAGCAGATAATTTACTATTAGAATTAATTTGGCCAGAGTGCCTTGGTTAGCATGGTGGGTTTCTTAAATGTTTTATAAAATAATAATGTTTTTAATTAAAATTAATTACCATGGGATTAATATTTGAAGGAATCAAAGAAGCATTTACCCTTATATTTTCGGGGGACAAAGTAATACTTGGAATTTTATTTTTAACTATCAGGGTTTCCGGTATTGCTACTATTATTTCAATGATGCTCGGCATACCGCTCGGGTTTGTTGTTGGCCTTAATAATTTCCGTGGCAAGAGAATTTTAACTTCTTTTATAAATACCGGTATGGGCCTGCCTCCGGTTGCGGCAGGACTCTTTATTGCTCTTTTATTCTGGAGGTCCGGCCCATTCGGTTTTTTGGGTATGATGTATACGCCCACGGTAATGATTATTGCACAGGTGGTAATAGCATCCCCTATTATTGCAGGAATTACTTTGTCAGCAGTAGGCCAGATAAATCCCAAATTGAAACTGCAGGCGATATCACTGGGTGCTAATAGAATACAAATGTCATGGCTGATTTTTAAGGAAGCAAAGCTGCCGGCTCTTTCTGCAATAATGGCAGGTTTTGGCGGAATAATTTCCGAAGTCGGAGCAGTAATGATAGTCGGTGGAAATATTAAAGGCAGTACCAGAGTACTGACAACAGCAGCAGTTCAAATGGTCAGAATGGGTGATTTTTCTTCAGCTATTGCTCTTGTTATAATTTTACTTGTTCTGGTTTTTGCAATTAATTTTGTACTTACTTTAATTCAGCAAAAAGAAAAAGAAAAATGGCAGATAAAATACTGGAAATAAAAAATTTAAAAAAACATTTCTCAACCGGATTTTCTTTAAATATTGATTATCTTTATGTATATGAAAGTACAATATTTACTTTAATAGGTTCAAACGGATCAGGGAAGAGCACTTTGATTTATCTGATAAATATGCTGATTCCGGCTGACAGCGGAAGCATTGTTTTTGACGGACAGGAGATACTGGATAAAAAAAATATCAACCAGAAAGAAGTAAGGGGTAAGATGGCTGTTGTTTTCCAGGAGCCTATTTTATTTAATACTTCTGTTTACAGTAATCTTCTGCTGGGCTTGAAATTAAGAAAAATAAGATTAGAGGATTATAAAGACGATCTTGATTTTTTAATAGATACTCTTAAATTAAAGAATCTTCTGACAAGATCCTCCAAAACATTATCCGGCGGAGAGCAGAAAAAAGTATGCCTTGCAAGAGCAATTCTACTTAATCCTAAAATTCTTCTCCTTGATGAACCTCTTGCAAATATAGATCAGGAAACAAGAGAAGAATTCAGGGAAGTTTTTTTTGAAATACTTAAACAAAAAAAAATAACAACTTTTTATATTACCCATGACAGAAATGAAGCGATGATAATTTCTGATTTTGTAGGGGTAATGGAAAATGGAATACTGCAGCAGACAGGATCCAGGGAAGAAGTGTTCAGGAGGCCCGTCAATGAGAGGGTCGCAAAGCTTGTTGGAATAGAAACTCTGATAAGCGGAGTAGTAGCCAGTGCCAGCGATGGTGTTGTTAAAGTCAGAGTAAATGACAATACTTATATTTATGCAGTCGGAGAAAGCATAAACGGGAAAAAAGTAATGGTAAGCATCAGACCGGAAGATGTAATTATTATCGGAAGCGATGCAGAGACAGCTTCATTGTCTACCCTGAATATATTCAGAGGCAGAATAAGTGAAATCAAAAATACGGGGTTGTTTATGAAGCTGGAAATAGACTGCGGTTTTCCTCTTGCAGCATATATTACAAACGCATCAATTAACAGACTGGGACTAAGAATTGACAGGGAGATTTTTGCTGCAGTCAAAGCCAGCGCCATACATATTTTTTAATTAGTTCCAGTAAATAACATAAAATTTTAGTGAATTATTTATTTAAATTAAGGTTGAAATATTTTTAGTCAGACTATTTTTGCTAATTATTCATCATAAAGTCACTATTATAAATATTCTTTTATATTCGTATATATAATAGCTGGAAAAGAAATAATGGAAGTCAGATGAGAGAAGAATTAACAGACGGCTTTGGCAGAAAAATAAATTATTTGAGAATTTCAATTACAGACAGGTGTAATCTGAGATGCTTTTACTGTATGCCAAAGAGTGGAATAAAATTAATTGACAGAAATGAAATTCTGACGTATTCCGAAATAGAGAGAACTGCAAAAATATTTACAGGACTTGGAATAAAAAAAATAAGAATTACCGGTGGTGAGCCTTTAGCCAGAGAAGGCGCTGCCAGTTTTATCGAAAATTTGCAAAAAACAATTGCCGGCACAGACCTGGCAATTACTACGAATGGGACCAGTCTGGGCAGAAGCATAGAAAGCCTTGCGGCTGCAGGTATTGGAGGAATAAATATATCTCTTGATACATTGAACAAAGACAGGTACCAGAAAATAACCTCAAACAATGTTTTTAGTCCGGACGATATAATAAATAATATAAAAAAAGCTTTAAAGCTTGGGATTAAAGACATAAAGATTAACTCGGTCCTAACTGGATTTGATGATGAAAACGATATTTATGATTTGATAAATCTTGCTCTTAATTTACAGATTGATGTAAAATTTATTGAAATGATGTCTGTTGATCACCTTGAGGGTGAAAATATTACAGAAACAGAATGCGGGAAAATTAACAAATCAGAAAATGGTTTTGAAAGTATTCCCACTGGAGATGGTTTTGGAATCGACCAAAAAGTTTTAAAAATTTTAAAACTTTTTGGGGATGTTGAGACGGTAACCGAAACTAAAGGGTTTGGTCCGGCAGTTTATTTCAGGATAAAAAATTCAAAAGCAAACATAGGAGTTATTTCAAACGACGAAAAGCATTGTGAAAATTGCAACAGACTAAGGCTTACTTCGGAGGGCAAACTAAAACTTTGTCTTTATTGTGGTCCGGTTCTTGACATAAAAAAACTATTGAGGACAGGCAGCACGGATGATGAAATTTCAAAAGAGATAAAAAAAAGCATTAAACATAAACCATTAAATAAATGGCTGGGTCCAGGCACTGTCAGTATCAATAATCAGGCTTTTGTACCTGAATTTATGAATAAAATCGGAGGTTAAAAAGCATTCATGACAATTTTCGGTGAAATAAGATCCATAAATATTTCAAAAAACAAAGGTGAGGTAAAGCTTCCCGTAAATTCAGTTAATATTCTGTCTGACGGAATAGAAAATGATGCTCACAGGGGTAATGGCCACAGGCAGGTGAGCATGCTTTCCTGCACGGACATCAAAGAAGTTATAAAAATAATTCCTGAAATAAAATCAGGAGATTTTGCAGAAAACATTACGGTTGAAGGGGTTGACTTTGCAGCACTGAGCATAGGAGACAGCATTGAAATTATCTCAAAAGAGAGCTTTGATAATATAATTAATTCTGAAAGAAAAGACACTGATATTAAATACTCGGAAGGTGTAAAACTTGAAGTTACACAGATAGGCAAAGAGTGCCATACACCCTGCAGCATATTCCATAAGATGGGATATTGCATCATGCCAAAATCAGGTATTTTCTGTAAAGTAATTAAGGGTGGCAAAATATTTACCGGTGATAAAATAGGGATAATTAAGAAATGATATATTAATTAATTTCTGGTGAACAACTATCTAAAATGACCTAATTGATGGTATTTTAGACTTGATTTAAATAAATAATGCGCTAAAAAATGAATTATTTATCAGGGATTAATTAATTCTCGTAAATTACTGGCAAAAAGGTCAGACTTGTTAAAATTATAAGCTTGATTTAAAAAATATTTTATCAAAAACCCGCTTATCTGGCATGAGTTGATTTTTTATTATTTTATTGTTTAAGTCTTGAGGGAGCATATGGAAAAAACATATAAAGTGTCCATTGTCACGTTGTCAGATAAATGTGCAAAAAAGGAAAGAGAAGACAGAAGCGGAAAATATCTGGTTGAATTTTTTAGAGAAAAAGACTGGGAAATTATGAACTATATCGTAATTCCGGATGAATATGACCTGATATCAAACACA
>CAYNMO010000108.1:0-8042 GCA_964398155.1 uncultured Actinomycetota bacterium
TTCTGGTGAACAATTAGCTAAAATGGTCTAATCTGGAAAATTTTAAGCTTAATTTTAATAAATAATTCACTAAAAACCGAGTTATTCACCAGGAACCAAATAATTTAATGCCGTTAGAATCTTAAAATATTTTTATAAAGCAAGAATATGAGCAAGTTCATAAAAGGTTTTATCTATTTCTTTTTTTTGACTGAAAACCTCTTCGAATGGCACAGTCTTTACTTTATTGCTCTGTAACCCAACCATTGAATTTGTTCCTCCTGCTATCAGAAAGTCTACAGCCTTCTGTGCAAATTTTGAGGCTAAAATCCTGTCAAGTGCAGAAGGAGAGCCTCCTCTCTGAATATGCCCAAGAACAGATATCCTGACTTCGTGTTCAACAAGAAGCTTTATTGAAGCAGCTACATCTGTTGCTTTTGCAGCACCTTCTGCAACAACTATAAGCGTATGTCTTTTACCTGCTCTGTGATTTTTTATCGCATTGGAAATTTTTACCAGATCAACTTTAATTTCCGGAATTAGAACATAATCAGCTCCACCTGCAAGGCAGGAATTAATTGCGAGTTCGCCCGAATTTCTACCCATTACTTCTATCACAAAAATTCTTTCATGGGAGGAAGCTGTATCTCTTATTTTTGAAATGAGACTTATTATTACATTTAAAGCAGTATCAAATCCAAGACTGTAGTCTGTTCCAAAAATATCATTATCTATTGTCGCAGGAATTCCAACAGAATTAACTCCCAAATTATTTAAATCTCTTGCCCCTCTAAAAGATCCGTCTCCCCCAATAACAATAAGGGCATCTATATTGTTAGACTCGATATTTTTTTTGGCTATATCCATGCCTTCTTTAGTTTTAAATTCTTCAGATCTTGCAGTAAAAAGAATAGTACCGCCTCTGTCTATAATTCCTCCAACAAAATTATTGGACAATAATTCACAGTTATTTGCTATAAGTCCCTTAAATCCCTCATAAAATCCTATGACTTCCAGTTTTTTATAATTGGCATATCTTACAATGGAGCGTACGGCAGCGTTCATTCCACTGGCATCACCACCACTTGTCAGCACTCCAATTCTTTTAATATGCTTTTCCAAAGTAATCCTCCTTAAACATTCAATAGAAATTTTCTATTTTTTCCTTGATTCTAATTCTTTTATAATTTCACCATAACCAGTGTTTTTTTCGACCATCAATACTGTGAGATGATAAAATAAATCTGCAATCTCATAAATAAGATTTTCCTTATCCTGATGCTTTGCTGCAAGAATTACTTCTATGCTTTCTTCCCCGAATTTTTTTATTATTTCATCCAAACCTTTTAAATGAAGTTTATAAGTGTACGAGTTTTCAGATTTCAATAAAATTCTTTCCTTTATTGTCCCGTAAAGCTCATCAAGAAATATTGATATATTTTTATCACTGCTTCTTTGAATATCACTGCCTGAATATTTTGCGAAATTCAGCTCTGTTTTTAAAATATTTTCAGTTGAGGATTCACTGGTACCTGGTATCTTTAATTCTTCAAAAAAGCATGATCTGTTTCCCGTATGACAGGCAGAACCGGTTTGCTCAACTTTTATCAGCAGAGTATCCTTGTCACAGTCATAGTAGATGTTTTTAATTAGCTGGAAGTTTCCTGAAGTTTCCCCTTTGTTCCAGAGTTTTTGCCTCTGGCGGCTCCAGAACCAGGTCAGGCCGGTTTTTATACTTTTATCTAATGACTCGCTATTCATATATGCCAGCATAAGAACTTCGCCTGTTTTATAATCCTGAATAATTGCAGGAATTAACATTTTATTTTTTAAATCACTTTTCTCTTCGTATGAATTTAGATTTTCATCATTCATTTTTTCAGGCTTTCCTTTTTTCGTCTATTTTAAAAAATTTAACAGTTTATATATTTTTATAAGGTATCTTATTTATATTATAAATACTCTTGAAGCCTGCAAAAACCCTGGCTTGTTTTTTTTGATTAAGAAACTGGCATCAGCGAAAAATTTAATCAGGTATATGCCACACAAATTTTATTTTATATAAAATACTTTCATTAAATAAACATTTTGTTTATCAAAGATGGCTTGCCTTTAAAGTCTCATATTTATGCCTTCACTTTTTAAATACTCTTTTGCCTGCCTTACAGAAAATTCTCCGTAGTGGAAAATTGATGCAACCAGGACAGCATCTGCGCCCGCAAGCTTTATTACGTCTCTCAGGTGCTCAAGTCTGCCAGCTCCTCCTGAAGCAATGACTGGAATATTGATACACGATGCTACAGCATAAGTAAGGTCAATATCATAACCATCTTTTGTTCCGTCCTTATCCATACTGGTCAGCAGTATTTCACCGGCACCTAATCTTTCTGCCTTTTTTGCCCACTCCACAGCATCCAGCCCTGTAGGTGTCCTCCCGCCATGAATATAAACCTCCCAATTTGCACTGGAAGTTTTTTTGGCATCTATTGCAACAACGATGCACTGATTTCCGAAAAACCTCGCTCCTTCTTCTATCAGGTTTGGATTTTCAACTGCAGATGAATTTATTGATATTTTGTCAGCACCTTTTTTTAATATCTCCCTGATATCATCAGTTCTGTTTATGCCCCCGCCTATCGTGTATGGAATAAATACTTTTTCCGCTGCCTTGCCAGCAAGCTCTATAACAGTTTTCCTTCTTTCATGAGAGGCAGTTATATCAAGGAAAACTATCTCATCAGCACCCTCTCTGTCATAATATGCTGCAAGCTCAACAGTATCGCCGGCGTCTGTAAGGTTGACAAATCCGACGCCTTTGACAACACGGCCCTTGTTTACATCAAGACAGTTAATTATTCTTTTTGTGATCATTTTTTTAATTTTTTTTACTATTTTTATTATTTTTTAGAAATATTATATTGTTATACTATTTTGCACTCGGTACTAATAGTCCCCTTAAATGTTTTCAATATTTTAAAAATATGATACAGGATCGACTTTTTGAGCTCAGTTCCAATTCCCTACTATATTTTCAATATTTATTAAAATATGATGTCAAATCAGTTTATCCAATTTTTAAAGCTTCTTTTAAATTTATTTTTTCCTCATATAAAGCTTTGCCGATTATTACACCTTTTATTCCATAACTTTCAATTGCCTTTAGATATTTTATGTCATTTATGCCGGAAACTCCTCCTGCAACATAAATCTTAAGATGGGTTTTTATTAAAAATTCTTTAATTACTTCAATATTAATACCTTCAAGAGTTCCATCCCTTGAAATATCAGTAATAATAACTTCATTTATGCCCGTATCTTTTATTTTTTTTGCCAAATCAAACAAATCCATATCTGAATCAGAAAGCCAGCCATTTTTATAAACCTTGTTTTCTTTTCCAAAATCAAGGCTTATTATAATTTTACCTTTACTTCTGGCATAATATTCTTTAAGAGACTCAGGATTTTCTATTGCCTTTGTGCCTATTATTATTTTATCGACACCGGCTGCCAATGCGTCCTGCAGTGTTTCCAGACTTCTTATCCCTCCGCCGTATTCAATTAAAGCATTATATTTTTCCTTTATTTTTGAAACTATTCCAAGATTCTGAGGTAAGCCCGTTCTCGCACCATCAAGATCTATAAGATGAATCCATTTTGCTCCATACTCCATCCATTTGCCGGCAACTTCAACAGGATTATCAGAATATTTTATTTTTCTTTCATAGTCGCCTTTATAAAGCCGCACACAGGCGCCACCAATTATGTCTATTGCAGGTATTATCTCCATTTAACCTTCTTCCTCTACAATTTCCAGAAAATTTTCCAGTATTTTTAAGCCTTTGAGGCTGCTTTTTTCTGGATGGAACTGGAGAGCATAAATATTATCTTTTTCAATACCGGCAGTCAGCTCTATCCCATAATCAGTTGCACAGCTTATAATTGAAGTGTTTTCACAAACAGCACTAAAAGAATGGACAAAATAAAAATTTTCTCCATCATTTATATCTCTAAAAATTTTACTTTCTTTTTTTAAAATTTTTAACTGATTCCATCCAATATGCGGTATTTTTACTCCTTCGGGAATTTTTTCAACATAGCCTTTAAATATTCCAAGCCCCTCATTGTGTTCTTTTTCGGTGCTGTATTCGAATAGCAGCTGAAGTCCAAGGCAAATACCCAGGAAAGGTTTTACCTTTATCTCGCGCCTTATAAGATCAGTTAATTTAAAAACCTCAAGATTATTCATTGAATCGCCAAAAGCCCCCACACCTGGCAAAACAATGGCTCTGGCATTCCTTATAACCTTTGGGCTGTTTGTTACTTTTATTAGTGCCCCTATTTTTTGAAAAGCATTGTATACGCTTTTTATATTGCCTGCATTGTAATCTATAATTGCAATATATTTTTCATTCATGATTATTTCCCTCGTATTTAAATAAGATTATTTTACAGCAAACCCTTGGTGGAAGGTATCTTTCCTGAATCTGTGAGCCTGCATGCGTTTTTAAGTGCTATGGCAAACGACTTAAACACTGCTTCCAGAATGTGGTGGGAATTTAATCCGGAATTCCTGGTTATGTGAAGAGTTATAAATGCATTGCTTGCTACTGCTCTGAAAAAATCTTCCATTATTGCTGTTTCAAAATTCTCAATATTTTCATATGGCAAATCTACATCATATTTAAGATAGGATCTTCCGCATAAATCAATAGAAACTGTAATTTCAGTTTCATCCATGGGAATTATCGCAAAACCAAATCTTTCAATGGAATTCTTATCAGCAAGCGCCTCGCCTAAAGCCTTGCCAAGACAAATACCGATATCCTCAACAAGGTGGTGTGATCCTGTTTCTGTATCACCGTCTGCAGTAAGCTTTAAATCGAAACTTCCATGCCTTATAAAGCTTTCCATTAAATGATTAAAAAAATAAACAGGTGTTTTTATTTCTGATAATCCGCTCCCGTCAATCTTAAAATCAAGTACAATATTTGTTTCTTTGGTTTTTCTAATTATTTTGGCTTCTCTGTCCATTATTTAATTTATAACTTTCCTCAGGCTGTTTATAAAGTTTTCAATTGTTTCATTTTTTACTCTGTAGCTTACCTCATTTGCAACCAGTCTTGTTGTGGACAGTGCTACTGTCTCCATTTCTACAAGATCATTTTCAACCATGGTTTTGCCTGTAGCAGTTATATCCAGAATCTCATCAGCAATTCCAAGTATGGGGGCAAGTTCAACTGACCCATATAGTTTGATAATTTCAACCTGCATGCCTTTTTTTTCAAAATACTTTCTTGTAATGTTGGTATATTTGGTTGCCACCCTGATAACTCCAAAATGCTCATAGTGCTTTTTGACTTTTTCAATACAGTCATTTTTAGTGGCAATTATTAGTCTGCAACAGCCGTCCTTAAGGTCAAGAAGCTCAAAAACATTACTTTCCGTCTCAAGTAAAACATCTTTACCTACAAAACCAAGGTCACATGCTCCGCTCTCAATATATACAGGAACATCCATCGGCCTGGTAATTATATATTTTATGTCGTCTTTTTCTGAAAATAAAAAAAGTTTTCTGTTGTCCTCAGAAAAGCACGAAATGTCATAGCCGGCTTTTTCCAATAATATTATTGTGCTTTCAAGCAAATACCCTTTAGGGATTGCTATTTTAATTGTCTGCTTCATTTTTAAAGTATTTTATTGATTCTTCCAGATTAATTCTGTTTATTTTATTATTCTTTAAATCAGTAATGCAAATCATTTCAAACTTATCATTAATGATACCGATAAAATCAAATTTTTTTGTTTTTGCTGCTGTATCAATATCAGCTGATTTATCAAACATTATTTCAGTAATGATATTTTCTTTTCTTATTTTATCTGAGTATTTTAGCAGCTTAACGTAATCATTGCTTTCGCAGCCCAGTATTAATCTCCGTTTGTTATCAAAGACTGAAAGATTAGATTCTTTCATTGATTTATGAAGTATGTCAATATCCAGAGCAAATCCAGTTGCAGCAGCATCAAGTCCGAATTTTCCTATAAGTCTGTCATACCTGCCGCCGCTTCCTAGAATTGCATTTATGTTGGACGAGTAAGCTTCAAAAATAAGCCCTGTGTAATAATCAAAATCTCTCAAAATTCCCAGATCAATTATAAAGTACCTGCTTATATCAAGCTCTTTTAACACTTCATAAACTTTTTTTAGATTAAGGGAACTTTGCGAGACTGCACTATCTTTAATATCTTTTAAAATTAAAATTATTTTTTCAATATCTTTTTCCGGCTTGATGAGATTAAGAAAAATATCAGCTTTTACACTGTCAATTTTAGACAAGTATTCTTTTATGGCCACATAATTTCTGTTTATTAAATTTTCCCTTATGTGTTCTCTTCCCTCATCATTTAAGTTAAGCCAGCTATACAGCGCTTCAGTAATACAGACATCCCCAAGGCCAATAAGAAAATTATCATTAACCAGATTATTTAATATATTTACAATAATAATAAGGGTTTCAACATCACACATATATGAATTTGAACCGATAAATTCAAGTCCGGCCTGGTTATATTCTCTTTTTTCTCCTTTTTGAAGCCCTGACCTTCTAAATGAATTGGCAAAATAACAAAATCTGACAGGAAGCTGGTTCTCTTTAATACGCATACCTGTAAATCTTGCTATCGGAACAGTCATATCCGTTCTTAAGGAAACCAGGCTGCCGTCAAAATCGAAAAAATTTATAAGCTTGTTTTTCCAGTTTTTACCAACTCCGGCAGAAATATTTTTAGTGAACTCAACCACAGGAGTTTTAACTTCGCCATATCCCCAAAGTTCAAATTCCTTTTTTATTACAGCCCTTATATTATTTCTTTCCTCAGATTCAACAGGAAAAATATCTCTGAAGCCTGTGGGAAGTTTTTCATTTAAATTATTATTATTTTCAAACATGTTTTTTAAAAAAAATATTCAATATTTTATAATTTTACTGCTAGTTTTCCTAATAAGTTCCCTGTTTACAATACTATATCGTCCTTTTCTCTGTTAACTGGACTTATTTATTCCGGCTCTTCTGGCTTATGGTCTGCCTGCTAACTGCCTGACATTTAAATAATATTGCCTGCTTTATTCAAATACTCACTATCTTATGGATTTTCATCCTTTTGGAGCGATATTACCAATATAAATTCTTTTTTCTATTATATCGATAATTAAAAAATTTAATATATTAACTCTTAATTTTAAAGGGAGCCAATATTATAAATAAATGAGGGTATTTACTCTATTAATATTTTCCCGCCAAATCTTTTTTCTATTTTTTCAGAAAATTCTCTTGAATATTCAACATTAAAACTTTCAGGAAGGTAAAAATTTTTTTCTACTATTATTTTTAAATTATCAGTTGTTTTAAAAACCTGAACATTTAATTTGGTATTTCCTTTGCTTTCATTTATTATTTCATGAAGTTCATCAATAAATGCGTTTGTAAACAAATCTTTTTTGACTTTTAATATAATTTCATTTTTATCAGTTTTAATATAGTTTTCCGAAGCTGGGCCAGCACTTCCATTATTGGAATCATTACTGGAATAATTTAGCGCTTTTAATTCATTCTCATCTGTTTCAACACTATAAGCTTCTTGTTTAACTTTAACTTTAACTTTTTTTAACAGCTCTATTTTTTGAGCAACTATTTTTAAAGTAAAATTTTTCCTTATCTCTTCGCTTTGATTTGTTTCCTCTGCCTCGCTTTCACCCTGCTCTTTGCTTTCCAAATCCCCAAAACTGGTACTGTTATCATCAGGCTGAGTTTGAAAATCACTTCCTCTGCCACCAAAACCTGTTCTAATCTCCTTTTTATCAAGCCTTCCAGTTATCTGCAGTATACTGTCAGTGACAATAATTTGCCGATATTCCTCAACTGCATTCGGAAAAACAACTATCTCAAGACTTCCGGTTTTATCTTCCAGACCCACATAATACATTATCTGATTTTTTTTTTTTTTTACTGCCATTATTCTTGTAACTATTCCCCCTTTGGTATGGACAGTATTATCTTCTTTATCTG
>CAYNMO010000109.1:0-4576 GCA_964398155.1 uncultured Actinomycetota bacterium
GTTTTTTAATACTGCCATTAATAATTTTAATTTAATTAAAAATATTTTTATGGATTTTTTATTAATAAAAGAATATTCTTATATTATTAAGTTTTACGAACTTGCTTTACGGAAAAAAAAGTAATTGAAAATAAATTAGGGCATTGTTGAAATTGATTATATAAAATAGATTGTTGGAAGTTCTTTCGGGATATTTTTTTAAGTTTATTTGTTTGAACATTTTTAAAACGAAAATTTATTAGTTTTTATTGTTTGGATTTGTTTTATTTTAAAGAAAACAATACATATAATCTTCAGGTACCATTCTAAAACTGCTTTAGTTTCATTTATTCGCAATTTATTTCTGACTCCCTAAGGTATTTTTTTAAAACATTTACTAAAAAAATACTTAAAAAATAAGATGATTAATTCAAAAACAGATATTGATAAAGTATTGGATTGTGAGACTGCATATCCAATTACAGAAGAAGTCAGCATGAAATCAGGTGGAATTTCGACAAAAACAAAAAAAACAGATAACTCTAATAAAAAAGTCCTTATGGTGTATCCCCAGTATCCCAACTCTTTTTGGACTTTCAAAAACACATTGAAGATGATAGGCAAAAGAGCAGCTTACCCGCCATTTGGATTATTGACTGTTGCGTCAATGCTTCCGGGTAATTGGGAAAAGAAACTTGTAGACATGAATGTTGGAAGGCTAAAAGATGAGGATATTGCCTGGGCAGACATAGTTTTTATCAGTGCAATGATTGTCCAGAAAGAATCGGCATGGGATGTTATAAAAAGACTTAAAAAAACTGGAAAGACAATTGTGGCAGGCGGCCCTTTGTTTACAACAGGATGGGAAGAGTTTACTGAAGATGTTGATCATCTTGTTTTGGGTGAAGCTGAGGAAAACCTTCATGAATTTCTAAGTGATTTAAGCTCAGGAGATGCAAAAAATATTTACGAAGTCAAAAAATTTCCAGATATTTGTAAATCCACAGTACCTCAGTGGAATTTAATTAACAAAAAATATTACAATTCAATGTGCCTGCAAATTTCCAGAGGGTGCCCTTTTAACTGTGAATTTTGTGACATTGTCAGACTTAATGGCAGGCTTCCGAGAGTTAAAACTAAAAAACAGGTAATAGATGAGCTGGAAGCGTTATTTCAGTGGGGCTGGAGAGGCGGAGTTTTCTTTGTTGATGATAACTTCATAGGAAATAAAACTGAGCTTGAGAAGGAAATTCTCCCAGCTATTATTGAGTGGCAGAAAAAAAGGCATCAGCCGTTTTTGTTTAATACTCAGGTTTCCATTGATCTTGCTGATAAGCCTGAATTAATCAGGTTAATGGTAAAAGCAGGTATTACTACTCTTTTTATCGGTATTGAAAGCCCGGATGCCAATAGCCTTGAAGAGTGCAGCAAGTTTCAAAATAAAAATCGTGATCTGGTTTCATCAGTTAAAAAACTGCAAAATGCAGGTTTTGAGGTTCAGGGAGGTTTTATTGTAGGTTTTGATAATGACAAGCCATCAATTTTTCAGTCTCAGATTGAATTTATACAGAAAACAGGAATTGTTACGGCAATGGTCGGTCTTCTGACTGCTTTGCCCAAGACAAAGCTTTATCAAAGGCTAAAAGATACCGGAAGGCTTATTAACGAATCCTCCGGAAGCAATACTGCCAGTGAACTTAACTTCAAACCCAAAATGGATAGAAGCACTTTAATTGAAGGATATAAAAACATAATGAAAACCATATATTCTCCAAAAGATTATTATCAGCGGGTAAAGACTTTTTTAAAAGAATTTAAACCACCTGTAAGAAAAGCGCCTGTCTTTGGAATGTACCATATAAAAGCTTTGTTTTCTTCACTATGGCTTTCCGGTGTAATGTATGGAGGACAGCGATATTATTGGGCACTGTTATTGTGGAGCCTTTTTAAACATCCATCAACAGTTCCATATGTAATAGGGTCATCAATAATGGGCATACACCTGAGCAAACTTTATGCAAAATAGATAAGATATTAGGGGACGGTCCCCTTTTGAGCACAGTTTTAGCTATTTTTAAATTTTAAAAGATAAGGGGACCGGCTTCAATACCAAACACACTGGAGAACATTCCCCTTTATCTTTATAAAAAAAGAAAAGTCCGTCTTTCCCGCAAATAAGAACCTTTCTCTTTACTTTTTGAGCCAAAGAGAACGTACCTCTTCACCTTTTCCTTTAGCATTCTAAGGTTTATAATAGAATACTTTTCTAATAAAATTCATGATTTGGCAAGGGAAAAGAAAAAGCAAAAAAAGGGGACAGACCCCTTTTGAGCACAGTTTTAGCTATTTTTAATTTTTGTGTCTTTAGCAGCGCAAGAAAGGTATCAGCTCTCTTTTGAGTAAAATTATTTTTTGTCTTTATCAGCGCTTTTCATTTTACTTATGCCCCAAAATAATACTCCCAAGCCCATAAGAAAAACTCCAATACCTATCGGGCCTGACCAAAAGAGAACGACAAAAAGATCCATATTTTCCTCCTTTTATTGAATGCCTTTAGCTTTCCGATAAATAAAAATAATGACTTTGCCATTGTAAATATAAATATTATTATAATTTTACAATATTATAAAACAGAAAACAATTAGAGGTTGTTTTATAAGTGAAAAAGAGGATACGGTCCTCTTAAACTTTTTCCTGCCGTCACTTTATCTGAAAATATTTGTTTTTTCTTGTATTTAGCTGATTTATTCTGTGTCCATTTAAGACATAAGGCTGTATTAATGTATAAAAAACAGCAAAATAGTCTTTGCTGTTTGGTTTTATAATTACAAATCGAAAGTTGTGTTACAATATTTTTTATGGAAACTTATGAGTTAGCAATAATAGGTGCAGGACCTGCTGGTTTGATGGCCGCAATCACTGCTTCCCAAAAATGCAGAGATATAATTCTTCTGGAAAAAAATGAGTTTATAGGCCGCAAAGTATTGGCAACCGGCAACGGTAGATGCAATCTGACAAATAAAAATATAAGCTCCGACAACTATCACGGTGCGAGTGCCGCATTTATTGAAAGCATTTTAAGGAAATTTAATCAGGACCAGACAATGGGTTTTTTTGAATCATCGGGTGTGGCTCTCAAGGAAGAAGATCGCGGTCGAATATTCCCGCGTTCCAATCAGGCATCGACTATTGTTGAAGCTTTTAAGAATGCTATCGAAGAATCAGATATCACCTTAAAAACCGGTATAAACGTCAAATCTGTCAATAGAGGCAGCCGTTTTATTATAAAAACCGAAGACGGGCAAATCTTTGAAGCAAAAAAATTAATACTTTCAACTGGTGGAAAAGCATCTTTTCAATTTGGCTCTTCCGGTGATGGTATTTTTTGGGCAGGTAAACTTGGCCACAGAATTGTACCTGTTTTTGCCGCGCTTGTTCCGATCGAAACCAGGGAGATCTGGGTAAAAGAAATTCAGGGCATTAAAATTGACGCCATAATAACGACAAAAGTTGATAATAAAACAATTCAGAAAAGTTCTGGTGACTGCCTTTTTACTAACTTTGGGCTTTCAGGTTCCGCGGTGATGGCTCAAGCCGGAAAAATATCTCCGCTGCTTGGCATTAATACTGTAAAAATATTTATCGATCTTTACCCTGAAATTACTGAGGAAAATCTGGATCAAAAACTTGATCAAATTTTTAAAATTAACATCAGAAAAACTTTGAGCAATTCTCTTGCCGGACTTTTTTCAGCCAGGCTTGTGCCAGTCATCTTAAATCTTGCAGAGGTGGATCAAAATATAAATGCATCAAAAATCTCAAAAACAGAAAGGCACAGAATTGTTAAATGCATAAAGGGTATGGAGTTAACAGTAAAAAAAGTTCGACCCCTTAAAGAAGCTCAGGTCAGCCGTGGTGGAATTGATACTGCAGAGATTAATCAAAATACTCTGGAATCAAAACTCATAAAGGGACTATATTTTGCCGGAGAAATAATGGATGTCGACGGAGATTCCGGTGGATTTAATCTTCAATGGGCCTGGTCTTCCGGATTTACAGCGGGGCAGTCATGTCAGTGATTTGGAAAATGACCCTCCTTTTTTTAAAACAATTTTGGAGCAGCTTTAACGTAAATTACAAGCATAAATGAAGTCTTTGCTCGTCAAAAGGCAATTAAGCTTTTATTGCCGAAACTTTTATACTGACAACATCATTCTCAAGATCCTCTATCTGCTTTTCAGACAGGTCTAATTTGTTTTTAAATATAAAAGCTGTCTCGTTGCTGACAATGTAATCAAGTGGAAAAACGGACTCGTCTACAATAATTACGTCTTTAAAGCCGGCATCACGGATAGCATTCAGGTAATCATCCTTTATGACTGCACCTGAAATACAGCCAACATAAGAAGCCATATTATTCTTAATAACTTCCGGAAGTTCCCTTATTAAAACAATATCTGATACCATTATTCTTCCACCAGACTTAAGGACTCTGAATGCTTCTGCAAAAACCCTCTTTTTGTCCGGAGCAAGATTAATAACACAGTTTGATATTACTATGTCTATAATACCGTCAGGAACAGGAAGGTTTTCAATT
>CAYNMO010000109.1:4586-5253 GCA_964398155.1 uncultured Actinomycetota bacterium
GCCTGAATTCAATATTTTTGTAATTACTTTTGTTGACATTTTCTCTGGCTTTTTCCAGCATTTCAGGAGTCATATCCACACCAATAACTCTGCCTTCTGATCCGATTGCCTGTGCGGCTAGAAAACAGTCTATACCAGCCCCGGAACCAAGGTCTAAAACAACCTCACCTTTTTTTAAAGAAGCCAGTGCAAGTGGATTTCCGCACCCAAGACCAAGATCAGCACCTTTAGGAATTTTTTCCAGTTCTTCGCTGGAATAACCTATTTTTTTACTTATTTCCTGAATATTGTCAGGCTGTGAACAGCAGACTCCGGAGGCCGAGCCACATCCGCAGGAACTGCCCGTTGCAACCCTGGCATAGCTTTCCCGTACTGCTTTTTTGATCTGGTCTTCTTCCATTTATATCCTCCTCATATAATAAAGCGACATGCCGATAATTAAAAATTACTTTTATGAAATCATCACAAACATCATATATTTATATATTTAAATATATAATTGCTATAATGTCAACACATTGGCTTAGAATATTTCACTTTTTATATTCTTAATACTGAATTTATCACTGATAAATAGCTCGTTTTTTAACAAAAAATTTACTTCAACCAAGCTTAAATTTTTCTTATTGGACCATTTAGCTAATTATTCACCAGTAACGAATTAGAA
>CAYNMO010000109.1:5263-8018 GCA_964398155.1 uncultured Actinomycetota bacterium
AGAATTTCTTACTTTTGCAGTTATTAAAATATTAAAAATACACCCAAATTTGAATCTGGGTGTATTTTTAAAAAGAAAATATTTGTGGCTTATAAATCATTGTCCTCAGGGAAAAGGTTTCTGTATATGGTTTTCTCGCGAGGTTCGGCAAGCATTGGTTCTGCTACTTTTACCCATTGGGCGAAGTGTTCGGTTTCTCTGTGAGCCAGAATTGCTTTTTCGTTCTTATATATTTCCACAAGCAAGAAACGTGAAGGATCATCTTCCTGCTGCATAACATCAAATCGAATAATGCCGGGTTCTTTTATGCTGCATTTTGCATTTGCTATATTTGCTTCCCTGACAACATCTGTCATTTCCTCCCTTGCATGCAAATAAACATTGACAACAATCATTGTTTTCCTTTCTGTCTTTTAACTTACTTTTAAATGTTTTTAAAACGGATAAATATTATGAATAAATCTTACTTACTGCCATTAAAATTATATTTTGAGAAAAATCTTTCTTTTATACAGGAAGTAAAGAAAAAACCATTTTAATAATATAAAGCAAAATAAATAAAATATATCCTTTGCTGGTCCCATGTAACCTACGAAACCATGTATTGCAATATTAACAAGAATCCCGAAATCAAAAAGACCCTGTACTACATAAATAGTGATTGCGTTTACTCCTATTACGATAAAAGGAAAAGCCCATTTTTTATATCCCTTATAATCTATAAGCCAGTAAAACAGACACAATAAAAGCAGGCTGCAGCCACCTGAAACCAGGGCATAAGAGCTGGTCCAAAGTATTTTATTTAAAGGAAAAACAAAACTCCACAGAATACCCGTAACAGTAATAATAATGCCAACGACAAGCATCCATAAAATTTTGTAAATTTGGGTTCTGGTAGTTTTAAGAATGCCGCCTGTCAAAACCCCAATCAAAGTTGTTGCAAGTGCTGGTAAAGTGGTTAAAAGCCCCTCATTGTCCCCAAATTTATAATAAAGCCTGCCGGGAATTACCATTCTGTCGATATATCCTGCAAGATTACCTTCTTTTGAAAGATACTCAGCCGGCGAAATCCCAGGTGCCTGAACAAATTTAAAAACTACCCAGTATCCCGCCAGTATTACTAAAATTATTATTCCGAAAATTCTGCTTTGGTATTTTGGAGGAATATGAAGCGTCAGAATTGCCGAAAATAAATAGCAGAGGGCTATTCTCTGCAAAACACCGGGCCATCTCATTGCAGCAAAATTAAAATCAAGAAACCCATTTACGAATAATCCCAGAATAAAAAGAACGACTGTTCTTTGAAGTATTCTTGGATAAGCATGTTTTAAATCCAGCCCCTTTCCGTTTCTGTATTTTGACATCGAAAAGGGCAAAACAAGTCCCACTATAAAAAGAAACAATGGGAAAACAAGATCATAAAAAGTAAAACCATTCCAGGCTGAATGCCTAAACTCACCGACCCATCTTTGTGCCCACTGGGAGCCGCTTAGTGCAAAAAAAACAATAGCAAGTTCTGAACCTCCAATTATCCAGAACATGTCAAATCCTCTTAAAGCATCTATTGAAAGTATCCGGCTTGAAGAACTTCTAAGACCATCAGACATATTCCTCTTTTCCCAAAGAAGGATAAATTAATATTAAAAATAAAAAATAAATATAAAATTTTTTTAAAGCCTTATTGATATTCTAATTAATTCTTTTTTAAAAAACACCAAATATTTAAATATTTATTTATTAAAAAACTTTTTTATAAATTATTATTCATAAAAAGGATAAAAAATATTAATATAATTATAATGTAAATGTGTTTAATGAATACCTGGATGTGTAATTATATCTTGGCGGACAACTTGATAAAATGGTCCTATTAAAAATATTCTAAGCTTATTTTAAAAAATAATGAACTTAAAACTAAGTTCATAATCGGAAAGTAATTAATATCAGCATAAATTAAGATAATCATAAGGGAGTAATTTATGAACAAGAAAATTAAAATACTTTTAAAGGTAACAGGAATAATTTTATATGCAGCAGTTATTCTGATGATGACGGTGTCTTGCCTAAGCATTAAAGGTATTTCAGGTTCCGGAAATGTAATCAGCGAAGAAAGAAAAGTTGAAGGCTTTAGCGGTATATCGGTTAGCGCAGGTATAAATTTATTTATCAGTCAGGGGAGTAGCGAATCACTAAAAATTGAAGCAGAAGATAACATAATTCCACTTTTAATAACTGAAGTCAAAAACGGAAAGCTTGAAATACATTATAAGCAATTATGGCCAATTAACTTAGGGCTTAAAAAACCGGTTAATGTTTATGCTACTTTAAAGGAATTAAATAACCTTGATGTTTCAAGCGGTGCAACGGTAAAGTCTGAAGAAATTAATACCGACAGCATTAAAATTAATTTAAGCAGCGGCGCATCCGGTGAATTAAGTATACAGGCTTCCAGCACTGATGTAAATTTATCAAGTGGAACGAATATGAAAATATCTGGAAAAACAGATGTCCAAAAAATAGATTTAAGCAGTGGCAGCAGCTATGACGCACTTGATTTTGTCAGCAAGACTGCAGTTATTGATGCTTCCAGTGGCTCTTCTGCAAAAATCAATGTTAGCGATAGTCTTGATGTAAATATTTCAAGCGGAGGATTGGTTCAGTACAAGGGAACACCAAAAATTTCATCAGATATTTCTTCAGGTGCAACACTAAAAAACATTAATTAATTTCTGGCTAATAATTTGGGAAAAGGATA
>CAYNMO010000110.1:0-7030 GCA_964398155.1 uncultured Actinomycetota bacterium
TGCTCCGGCAATTATTGACACAATAATTGCTAAAGGTACCGGGAAATTGTTAGCCAGTAATTTTCCTGTAATCATTTCAACCAAGCCATAAATTGAACCAACTGAAAGATCTATTTCTGCAACAATTATTACATAAGTCATCCCAATAGCTGCTATACTGATTTCTGCAATTTGCCTGGTAATATTAATTACATTTGTCAGTTGTCTGAAGTTTGGCGTTACTATTGACAGTATCACACAAATAATAATGAGTACTAGAATAACCCCCCTCTCATTAAATCTTGACCAAAATAACCTGAATCCGGCAAGTTCAGAACTGTTGCTTGTCTTTGTCATTTTCACGCTCCATATCCATTTTGTCTATTACTTACTAAGCAGTTTTAAAAAAATAATCAATAAATAATAAATTATATAATAACTAAGAAAATTTTTTCCATTTATTATTTGGGGCCGTAAAAAATATTACTTTAATTTTACGACCCCAAGTTTAAATAAAAAATCAATTTACCTGAATCATTATAAATATTTCTAATTCAATTTATAATAATCAAGGTAATACTGCATACTTTCAGGTGTTATTAGCTCATAACCTGTGTCTACCTCAAGCGCTGGTTGTTTCTGTACAAGATATAAATATCCTTGCATTACTGCATAAAATCCCTGCAGATACGGGTTTTGCCCTAAAACTACCTGTGCATCTCCTGATTTCAGATATTTGATTATACCTGGAGTCGGATCAAATAATGCTGCTTTAACCTTGTCTTTGAGACTGTTCCTGCTGATAAATGCACCGATTTGCTCTGAGAAAAAGTCTGTTCCCATCATAGCTGTCGTCTCAGGATGAGCAGTATAGGCATTTTCAACAACTGCATATGCCTTGGTAGTATCCCAACCAGTTTCAATAATATTGATTAGTTTTATATCCGGGAAAGCTTTCTGTGCTTCTTTGTAGCCATCCATCCTCCATACCAATACGTTCAATGAAGCGCTACCTGGGAATATTATATAATCTCCTTTTCCCTTCATGACTTCGCCAAAGAAATAATTCCCTAATCGTACGCCAAGACCAAATTCATCTGCGCCTGAATAGCCAAGAGTTGAACGTGCACCAGGCTCACCATCAATATTAAATGAAAATACTGCTACTCCTTTGTCGTTCGCAGTCTGGATTCCTCTTTCAAAGGCTTTGGTGTCAAATATTGTTGTTGATATTGAGTCATATCCACCCTGGACAGCATTCTCAAAAATTGATACCTGTTTCGGTATATCTATATTTTCTGTGCCCATAAAATCAAATTTTACCCCGCACAATTTAGCTGCGTCTTCTCCGCCTTTTTTAAAGAAGGCAGCAAAAGGGCTTGAAGTTTCATGAAAAATCATTGCAAATTTCATTTGTTCTTCTGCAACAGGTTCTTGGCTTGCGGCTGCTGTAGTTTCACCTGCAGCCGTAGTTGTTGTTGCTGCTTTACAACTTACGCCTGTAACAATTGAAACAGCAAGAACTGCGATTAACGCAATCACTAATATTTTTTTCATTCTCATTAAAAACATCTCCTTTTTTTCAGTTCAAAACTTTTGAACTATTTCAATAAAAGTCCATACGATTTTTCTTTTTTGTTAAATACCACATCACCTCCAATATAAAAACATTATTAGAACCAGTTAAATAATGCTGCACCTCCTTTATATGGTTTTAAATAAATGTTCGTATTTATTATCATTTGTTCACAAAAAATTACTCAATAAAAAGCGCCCTCGCAGTATCTTCGTCTGTTATTAAATAATTTATTATTCCTCCTGATAATGCCGCTTTCAAAGCATTGGATTTGCTTTTACCAAAAGCAATACCAATAGAAATCCTTGTTTTTCTAAATCTTTCCAGTGAATAAATTTTAATAACTCTGCTATCCAGGTCTGTTATCACTTCTCTTCCGTTTTCATCCATAAAATTCAAATTAACAATTCCGCAAATCCCCAATGTATTTAAATAATTCATTTCTTCCAAAGTGAAAAATCCACTATTGTAAGCTGTTGACTGAACTCCAATATTCCCAATACCAGTTATAGAAATATCAATTTTCTTGACTAAGTCTTTTATTTTCTTTGTGCCACTTTCATTTTCGACAAGTGCTTTTGTTTCTTTCTTGTCAAAAACTGCAGGGATATTAATGGCAAAGCTTGACCCCCCAAACTTTTCGGCGAATCTGTTGGAAATATAGTTGGAATTATTAATATTCTCGTCAATCTGTAAACCACCTATAATTGGCACTACATTTACAGGAAACTTCTTTTCAATATTTACAAAATCCAAAACACCTTTTGCATCGCGGGACCAGCTGATTCCTATATAAACATCTTTTTTTAATATTCTTTTCAATAAATAGGACAATTCCAACCCTGCATATTTATAAATCTCATTTATATTATCAAATGTTGGTACTATGTCGCATTCAACTATGGAAAATTTCTCTTCGACCAATCTTTCTAATTCATAACTATCCTTATTTGGAATATTTAATTTGAATTCAATCAATTTACTTTTCTTTGCAAGATCCAGATATCTTAATACTCTCATCCTTGATAGATTCATTTTGTTGGCTATCTCTTGTTGAGTCATATTATCAATATAATAAAACCTTAAAATTTTATAGATTATTTTTGTTTCCGGAATGTTTTTTTTTGGTTCTGGCATGTTTTACGTTAGCTTTTGCAAATACTATATCATTATTTTAGTGAACTTTTGTTCAGATATATGAACATAATGTATTATTGAACAATTATTATACATTTTTTCCTACTTGTCAAGAATTATATATTTGGAATACTTTTTTAAATGAAGCAGTTAACGGGCTTTCAGATACTATTTTAGATGTGGCAATAGGACAACTTGGCGTTCAAACCAGTATAGTTATCACAGTGGAAAATTTTAACAGATTACTTATGATGGTAGTAGAAAAAAAGCATAGTTTTCTACAACTGCCTTTATGATGGGAATTTCTTTACAATATTTTTATTATTACAGCAAGCCACCCTTTTTGCATGTAACAAAATGTCTTTTTAAAAAAATGTCATGATTGTCGAATTTGTTAAAGCTCGCTCAATCTGTGGTTTATATTGTAAAGCGCCGGATAAAGGTCCTTATAGATACCATAAGTCTTGCGATATGTTTCGCGATATTTGTCATCAGGACAGAACACTTTGCGTGGTTTTATCAGGTTATTTACAGCTTCCTCAATATCTTTATATATGCCTACGGCACTTCCGGCAAGAAGGGCAGCAGCAAGCGCACCTGTTTCACTTATTGTAAGAGCCCGCACTTCCCTCTCAAAAATATCAGCTTTTATCTGTGGAAGAATGTCATTTATTGCCCCGCCGCCGAATAAATTTAATGCACCGATTTTTATCCCGGCCATCTCTACAGTCTCAATGTTCCACTTGGTCTCATAAGAAAGCGAATCCATTATGCCTTTTACAATGTCTGCCCTTGTTGTTGCAAGAGACATACCTACAATCGCGCCCTTTGATTTTGAATCCATGTACGGGGTCCCACTTCCAACAAAATGCGGCAGTAAAAGCAATCTTGAAGGATCTTTGGATGCCTCTCCAATCATAATATGAAAAACATCCATGTCTTTTTCTTTTGCCCTTCGCAATTCATCGACAGCGATGGTATCCCTGTACCATTTAAGAAGCGCTCCTGCAGTAAAACAAAAGGCTATTGTTATATACAGATCTTTTATTACATGGCAGTAAATAGGGTGGTTATATTTCAACAGTAGCGGGTCAGTGTTGAATTTTGAAAATGCAGTAGTTACGCACTCAATCGTACCGAAACACAGTGTGCTTAATCCGTCTTTTACAAGACCTCCGCCAAGAGCTGACATGGCCTGGTCAAAACCTCCGGTTACCATAGGGGTGCTTCTTGGAAGACCAAGCTCGTCTGCTATTTCGTCACTGATGCTGCCTACTATCTCTCCCGAAGGTATTGCTTTTGAAAGCATACTGCTTTCAACTCCTGCAGCATCAAGAACCATATCGGACCATTTTTTATTTTTTGAGTCAAAGGCCATTGTAAGGCCTGCCAGGGAATAGCTTATTGTCGGCTCAAGCCCGAATTTCTGCATGATAAAATCTTCATAAAGAACAAATTTCCAGGTATTTTTATATATTTCAGGCTCATTTTCTTTGATCCACATGATTTTGTTAATCGACCATGCCGGTGCTATTACCGAACCTGTTTCCCTGAATACAGCCTCTTTCCCGAGTTTGTCTTCAAGAAATTGTGCCTGTTTTGTACACCTTCCATCCACTGCAGTAAGGCTGTTATAAAGCGGATTTCCTTTTCTGTCTATTGGAGTAACTGCCACACCGAGAATAGATGCGCAAATGGCTTTAACCTTATCCTTTGGAGCCATTTGGACCGATTGTTTAATAACCTCTTTTATTGCCTGCCATATCTGGTTTGGGTCCATTTCCACCCACCCGGGCCTTGGATAAATTTCAGGATATTCCCTGTATGCCTGCGACAGGATTTGCCCTTCATCATTGAAAATTACGCTTCTGCACCCGGTCGTTCCAATATCAAGTCCCATCAGGCTCATTTAAAACCTCCAGCAATTAAACATTTGAGTTAGCTTTTTCTTTTCTTTCTTTAAATCTTAATTTGATATTATCAAAATTAATATTATCCAAAGCCACAATAAATACGATTATAACGCCCTTAATTATAAGGGTTACATAATATGCTACTCCCAGCAGATTCATGGAATTGGATATGATTACTATAAAAAAAGTTCCAAGTATGGCATTTAATATCGTGCCTTTGCCGCCTCTTATGCTTACGCCTCCCATGGTAGCCGCAGCAATATAATCAAGAATTACTCCCTGCCGTCCCATGGAAGCTGAAGCAGAGCCCAGTTTTGCTGACTGGATTACTCCAGAAAGACCGGCCATGAGGCCCGCAAATACAAAAATCAGAAATATGGTTAAATCTATGGGGATGCCACAGAATTTGCTTGCTTTTTCATTATTGCCGATACTGTACACCCATCTGCCAATATAATGATTGTTCAGCAGAAAATGCGTACAAATGGCCAGGAAAAGAAAAATAAAAAAAGGTATCGGGATTATCCCGATTTTGCCCTGGCCTATTTTTATATAAGCTGCAGGAAGATTAGCCACACTTTTATTCATGGTAATCAAAACCGCCAGGCCACCGCCTACAATCATCACTGCCAATGTCACAATAAAGGAAACAACTTTCAGCTTGCCGATAAACAAACCGTTGAATGCGCCGACTACAATACCGACAGCAAGGGTTGTTAAGATCCCCAGGGCCATGTTCCCGGTTTTATTGATTGTATAAACGCCTATAATTGCAGATGTCGACATCATGGTGGCCAGGGACAAATCAATCTGCCCTATTATAATTACAGGAGTTATTCCGAGCACCAGTATTCCCAATGCTGATACCTGATAAAGAACATTGGATAAATTTCTGAGGGAGAAAAATCCCTTTGCAAATATAGAAATACCAATAACTGCTATAAATGCAATGCTGATTACCAATATACTGTTTATATTTATATTCCTGGGATTTGTTAAATTATTTTTTGAAATAGTCTTTTCCATATATTTTTAAAAACTCATAATAATTACAAAAAATTAAAAAATTGACACACAATCCTTACTGCTACCAATCTTTCATTAAAACACAGTTTCCAAACTTGTCTATGCATCGCTATAAATAATCAAATTAAAACTATTATTCATATCCTGCTCCCGGGTCCGGACCTTTGTCGGCCCAAACCCGGGAATACAATTAAAACATCAATTATGCGTTATTCACCTATCAAGGATGAAATTCTACACCCCAGAGGTTTGGTGTTGTGTCAATATTAGCAAGAGTAACAACAGGTGCTGCCATCCAGTTAAACTGTTTTGGAGTTGTGGTATCGTCAAAGACTTCGCCATTCAACAGTCTTTCTGCCATATCTGTTGCTATTTTTGCCATTCCGCCCATATCAAGAACGCAGCTGGTATCAATATATCCGGCCTTGATGTCATCAACTGCTATTGGGAAAACGTCCTGGCTGGCTACATAAACGTGGCCGGCTTCTCCGGCTTTCTTTAACATTCCCTGGTTCTGGAGAGCTGTTTTTACCCCAGGCCACAGATAGTCAGAAGCTAGAAGTACAACATTTATTCCTTTGTCTGCTTCTAATGCATTGGTGGCTCCTGTGAGCGCTTTGTCAAGATTCCAGCCGTCACAAGTGACTTCAGCAGCAATTGTCCAACCTAATTCTTTGGCTGCTTTTTCAAAGCCTTCTTTCCTTTTTAGTGCATTTTCATCTTTTGGGTCGCCGACAATATGAAGAGCTTTAACGTCTGCAGGTTTTACACCGTCTGCATCCATTAACTTTGATAGTTCTATTGCGCCATCATATGCCTGAGCCACTGTATCCTGCCCTGCAAAACCGTCGTATTTGTCTGCGCCATTCGGGTCCTGTGGTCTCATGTAACCAACTGCTTTCAGCCCTGCTGCATGAACAGACTGAATACTTGATATTATTGCTTTTGAGTCCACTGCCATAATCTCTACCAAATCAACATTACGGGCAAGTAAATCCTCAATGTCCTGTGCCTGTTTTGCAGCATCGTTTTCAGCAATTGCTGTAATAAATATCCAGCCTTTTTCTTCAGCAAAAGTTCTCAAATAAACTTCGCCTGCAATAAGGGCAAGTGAGAACCTGCCTGCGCTGGAAAATCCGATTGTTGTGTCTTCCATTGCTGCTGCTGTTGTTTCAGCTGCTGCAGTTGTAGCTGCTGCTGTTTCAGCTGCTGCTGTTTCAGCGGCTGCTGTTGTAGGAGGAGCTGCTACCGGAGTACAACCCGGCACGATAACCATCATTGCCATTACGGCAATTATTAAACCAAAAATTACAAGTCCTTTGATCTTCAAACTTCACCTCTTCTTTACATATCTTTTTATTATTACCATAGCAAAAATTTGTTTTTTAAAAACAATCAC
>CAYNMO010000110.1:7040-7975 GCA_964398155.1 uncultured Actinomycetota bacterium
ATTTTTTAAACTCACCTCCCTCGATAATTTTTTTTTTTTTTTTCAAAAATTGCCAGAAATATTATCAAACCCTGTACAAAAGGCTGAATATACGGTGATACACCCATAATGGTCAATCCATTTTGTATCATAACCATTAAAACAACACCTACAAGAGCCCCTGGGATTATGCTTCCCCTTCCTCCAAACAGGCTCACGCCGCCAAGGACTGCCATGGAAATGGCTGTAAACTCCCACCCATCAGCAAGTGAAGCATGGAGATAGCCCACCTGAGTCACATATATAATTCCGGCAATTGAAGCAATAAAACCGGACAGGACAAATAAAAGCAGCTTTACATTTTTTATATTTATTCCCAGATATTCTGAGGCCTTTTCATTATTGCCTATGGCAAAAACTATTTTTCCGAAAGCGGTCCTGGATAATACCACCTGTGCAATGGCCATTATTACAAGCATGATTATTACTTCATAATAAAAAGGGCCTATTTTAAACATTGGAAACTGCGCCATTTTCTGAGGAATATTAATGCCGCCCTTTTCAGCAACCAGAATCAGCCCAAGTCCCCTGCCCCCAATCAGCATTCCAAGAGTGGTAATGAAAGCGGGTACTTTTAATCTTGTGGTGACTATGCCGTTTATAAAACCCATAAAAGCTCCGGTAAGCATTGTCACAATTAATCCTAAAACAATTGGATAACCCTTTGTCATGACTATTATTCCAACACTGACTGATACGAATGCCACTGACCCCACAGAAAGATCAAAATCCCTGCTGATTATTACAAATGCCAAACCTGTGACTAAAATTCCATAATACGAACTCTGTAGCAGCAGCGTTGAAAGATTTGAAACAGAGAAAAACTTATCACTGGCTATACTAAAAAATATAAAAACAGCCAGAAATACAAAATAAAAAGCATAGTTCAGGAAAAT
>CAYNMO010000111.1:0-7925 GCA_964398155.1 uncultured Actinomycetota bacterium
CTCAGCCATCGCAATGCTACACCAAAGAGCAGCAGGAGGAGCATTCCCATAATAAAGCCAGGTACAGCAATACCCAGTGTTGAAATAAACATTATCACCCTGTCAGCAAATTTTTCATGCCTTAGGGCAGCATAACATCCCATAAACAAACCAAGGATTAGAGCCACAAGAACAGACAGGCCGCCAAGCCTGGCAGATACCGGAAACTTCTGGCTGATTATATAGTTTACAGTTTTACCTTCCTTGGAAGCAATGGACATACCTAGATCGCCCCTGAAAAGATTGCCTAAATAAATACCGTATTGCACAAAGATAGGTTTATCAAGACCATATTTAGCCTCCATTGCTTTTATAATACCCTGGCCTAATTTTTCATTTGTGGCAAATGGGCCGCCAGGCACAGCATGCATTAAAAAAAATGTAGCTGTAATTATAATAAAAAGCGTTACAATTGAGGACAGCACACGCTTAACCAAAAAACCTGCCATTAAACAAACTCCCCAAATATTTTAACTGATTTAATATAAATAGAAATTTATTTTGCTGTTTTTTTGCTTATTATGAATTTCAAGTCTTAACTTAATAGCATTACACTTTAATAAGAATTTAATTTATAACAATTATAATAGGTTATGTCCACAAATTGATACAAGTTTATTATTATTTAATAATATTTATTGAAAATTTTTCTTATTAGTCTTACTGCGTTGCTTCAAGAGAAGTAAATTAAACAATCAGTCTGCTCCTATTTTATTTAAAAAAAATAAAATATTTTGCAAATTACTCACTATTTATCAAGCCAGACAGTGGCGAGGTCATAATTACCCATATTATCGAGAATAAATTCTCTGACGTATGGCTGGAGAATTTTTCTTGTACCGCAAAAATAAATCGGGGTAAAAGCAGCATCTTTTAATACTAATTTTTCAATTTCCTGGTATTTTGCTTCCCTTGACGACTTATTATCCACGCTTCTTGCTTCAATTAAAAGCCTGTCTGCTTCTGGATTATTATATCCTGAATAATTATCCAGTGATTGTGAATAAAATAAAGGATAAAGGAAATTGTCCATCGCCGGAAAGTCAGCCTGCCATGACCTCCCATAAAATATGATTTCTCCGGATTTGGCTTTGTGCTGCATAGCTTCCAATTCTAATTCTTCTATTTCTATTTTAATCCCGATATTTGCTGCATCAGTCTGAACAGCTTGCGCTATTTTTTCATTTCCTGATCCTGCGTTGTAGGCAAGTTTAAGAGTCGGAAGACCTTTACCTTCAGGATATCCGGCCTCAGCAAGTTTTGCTTTTGCTGTTTCCAGGCTGAAAGTATAGCCCATTGCATTTTCCTGAAATCCCGAAATGCCCGGTGGAACAAAACCTGTTGCAGGCACATTGACACCTTCGCTGAGGATATCGCAAATATTCTGCCTGTCAATCATAAACCCAATTGCTTCTCTTAAAGGTAAATTCCCTTTAAAAGGTTTTGCATCCAAATTAATGCCATAATAATACACTACTGGTACAGGATGAATAATAACTCCGGCTTTCCATTGAGGATCCGCTTTAACAGCCTTTATGTTTGCTGTGGGAATTGTAACATATTCAAAATTTCCGGCCTTAAATTCAAGAAATGCAGTCAGTTCATCTGGAATAATTATGTATTTTACCCCGTCGAGATAAGACGATTTACCATAATAATCATCATTTCTAACAAGTTCAACATACTGATCATGCTCCCACTTGACAAATTTAAATGGTCCTGTTCCGTCAGGCATTTCGCCCGCTTTGTCTGCAAACTTTTCGATGCTGTCCTTACTGACAGGATAAAAAGCGGCGTTGCCAAGAGTATTTAAAAAGTCTGCATGCGGATATTTTAGAGTAATCTGGAAAGAATAATCATCAAGTGCCTTTATACCCTTAAGCTCTGCTGAGCTGCCATCCTGGCACTCTTCATAGCCTATAACCGGGGATAATAGATACGCAAGACGAGCAGCAGTATCTTTTAGAACAAGTCTTGTCCAGGAATACACAAAATCCTGCGCTTTAAGTTCTTTGCCGCTATGGAATTTAACACCTTTTTTAATATAAAAAGTATAAGTAAGACCGTTGCCGCTGATCTCATATTTTTCACAAAGTTTTGATTTTGTTTCAAGTGTTACAGGATCATATGTAAAAAGACCATCCCAAACCTGTCTTGCTATTTGTGTTCCTTCACTTTCGATGATTTTTTGAGGATCCAGAGACACAGGTTCATTAATATGAATCCTCAAAATTCCGCCTGTTTTAGGCAGATTTGCAGCTATTGTAGTAGTAGTTTCCTGCCTGGTAACTTCACCGGCAGTCGTTTCAACAGCTGTTGTCGTTTCAACAGCAGAGGCAAGAGTATTTGCAATAACATCACACCCTGTTAATAAAGCTATAATTAAGAAACATAACAAAACAAAGGGAATAAATGCAAAAGCCAGTTCTTTCTTTCGCACTTATTCCCCCTCTTTATTCTTAACCAGCATATTATTTTAAAACAAATATTAAAGCAGGATTTTTATTAAAAACTATAAACAAGAAATCAGCTTATATCAGCTAATAAATTTGAAAGAATCAAAATAAAAGCAAGCCTTTGTTTTGATTTTATTGAAAAATAAACAGCAAAATTGATGTTATTCCAAAAACTACACCAAAAATAATAGTTATTCTGTCTAAATTTTTTTCAACAATTCCGGCACCATCAAAAGAATCAACCATGCCTGAAAACAAGCCTGATATGCCCCCGCCCTTACCAGAATGAAGGAGAATCAGTAAAATCATGCCCAGACAGGCTGCGACATGAAACCCGAATAAAATATTAAGAAATATTGAACCCATATAAATCCTTTTCTCAGACTGTTATTTTTTTATTTATGAAAAATATGTAAAAACTTCTAACTTTTTATTTAGATATTATAGCAAAACAAAATCAAATTCAAACATAAAAATAAAATTAATGCTTTTATAGCTTTATAATTTTATTTTTAAAAATTATATCAGATATATTTTACTGACTGTTCTCCGTATTATTGATTAATGAACTGCCTGTCATTTCCAAAGGTTTTTCAATACCCAAAATTTCTAATATTGTTGGAGCAACATCTCCCAGTTTAAGATTCTCATAATCAGTCCTTATTTTACCATAGTTTTCATCACAAATAATAAATGGCACCATCGAAGTTGTATGAGCCGTAACAATATTTTTCGTAATAGAGCAAATCATTTCTTCGGCATTCCCATGGTCAGCAGTTATAATTGCACAGCCTCCTGTATAAATTAAAGCATTAACTACAAGACCTACACATGAATCCACGGCTTCTACTGCTGTAATTGCAGAATCCATGTAACCTGAATGACCTACCATATCGGCATTTGCAAAGTTTAAAACTATAAAATCATATTTGCCTTCATTAATTTTTTCTATAACCTGCTCAGTTATTTCGTAGGCACCCATTTGAGGACGAAGATCATAAGTCTTTACTGAGGCCGTAGGAATCAAAATCCTGTCCTCGTTTTCAAAAGGTTCTTCCCTCCCTCCGCTGAAAAAAAATGATACGTGAGGATATTTGTCTGTTTCGGAAATCCTCAGCTGTTTTAGCCCGTTTTTTGCAATTACTTCACCCAAAGTATTCTTTATTTTCTCCTGGCGAAACGCAACGGGTGCATCAAACCTGTCATCATAATTTGTCATGCATACAAAAAATGTTTTTGGACTATTGCCTGGTCTGCTAAAACCATCAAAATCTTCTGTAATAAAAGCACTCGTCAGCTGCCTTGTCCTGTCGGGTCGGAAATTAAAAAATATGACGGAGTCTTTATCCTTTATCCTGGCTTTCGCAGAGTCCTTAACTTTCAGACAGCATGGATCAATAAATTCATCTGAAATACCCTTATTGTAATAATAATTTATTGCATCCAGAGCGGTGTCAAACTCTTCTCCTGTTCTGTCAACCAGTAGCTCATAAACCTGCCTGGTTCTTTCCCATTTACTGTCTCTGTCAAGAGAAAAATATCTGCCGCTCAGTGTGGCTATTTCGCCTGCGTTTAAATCAACTAGCAGCTCCTCAATTTCATTTAAATAGCCTCTGGCGCTCATTGGGAAAACATCTCTTCCGTCTAAAAAAGCGTGGATATAAAATTCTTTAATTCCATTTTCTACAGCCATTTTTGAAAGTTCCTTAAGATGATCTATATGGCTGTGAACACCTCCATCTGAAAGACATCCCATAAAATGCAGGCTGCCTCCGTTTTTTTTGGTGTTTTCGAATGCATCTAAAAATGCTTTGTTTTTATAAAAATCACCATTTTTTATTGCATCAGTTATCTTTGTGTAGTCCTGCAAAACTATTCTTCCTGCACCAATATTTAAGTGACCAACCTCTGAATTGCCCATCTGCCCTTCAGGAAGGCCTACCATTGCACCGGACGCACTCAGCCTTGTGTTTGGATAAAAACGAGTGTAATAATCAATATTAGATGTCAGCGCCTGAAAAATTGCATTTCCTTTTTTTCTTTCAGAAATACCCCAGCCATCCATAATAATAAGGCAGACCGTTTTTTTAATTCTTTTCTTGTCCATTTTTAATTTTAAATATTTTTAAAAAATATTTTTACAATAAAATACTATATTATTTTAATACCCGGCAAATAAATATTTTAAAAAATAAATTTGCAGATTCAACTAAAACCAAAAATCAGCTGCGACTTTTAATTAATGAGCATCCTGTCATTTCGACGGGCTTTTTTAAATCCAGCAGATCCAGAATTGTAGGAGCTATATCGCATAATTTGGGATTGTCTCCTTCACTTACAAGTTCTTTTATCATATTACTGCAGACAATAAATGGTACCCTGGAATTGGTATGTGCAGTCATGGCACATTGCATTCCTTCGTTTACCATGTTTTCAGCGTTTCCATGATCAGCAGTAATTATAGGTATTCCTCCAACTTCAATTATTTTATTAACAATTTTGCCCACACATTCATCTACTGCTTCAATAGCCTTTATTGTAGGCTCAAAAAAACCTGTATGCCCCACCATATCTGCATTGGCAAAATTTACGATTATAAGATTATAAATTTTTTCTGAAATCTTTTCCAAAAGCTCGCTCATAACTTCATAAGCACTCATTTCAGGCTTAAGATCGTAGGTAGCCACCTTTGGTGAAGGAATTAAAATCCTGTCCTCACCCTGATTTGCTTTCTCGATACCGCCATTAAAAAAAAATGTTACATGAGCGTATTTCTCAGTTTCGGCGATTCGAAGCTGCCTTAAATGATTCTCAGAGACTGTTTCGCCTAAAGTATTTTTAATATCTTTAGGGGGATATGCAATAAAAACACCGGCAATATCGTTAAATCTGATGTCATATTCAGTCATACAGACAAATACCAGATTTTTAGGAGCGCAGTCTCCTCTGTCAAATTCTTTAAAATCATTTAAAATAAATGTCTTTGTTAATTCTCTGGCTCTGTCCGGTCTGAAATTAAAGAAAATAACAGAATCATCTGATTTTATTTTTGCTTTTTCCTCATTCCCGGAAATAACACATCCGGGCAATACAAATTCATCATCAAGATTATTATTGTAAGAGTCTCTGACAAGATCAAGGGCATCCGCATAATGTTTCCCATCTCGATACACCAGATTATCATAAGCTTTTTTTACTCGTTCCCATCTGTTATCTCTATCCATTGCGTAATATCTGCCGCTTATTGTTGCAATCTCGCCAAAGCCTTCCACGTCCATAAATTTTTTTATTTCTTCAATATAAGTAAGTGCGCTTCTTGGAGGAACATCTCTTCCGTCAAGAAAGGCATGTAAAAATAAATTTTTTACATCATTTTTTTTTGCAAGTGATATAAGTGCTTTTATATGATCGATGTGACTATGGACGCCTCCATCAGATAAAAGCCCCATAAGATGCAAAGATGATTTGTTTTTCACTACATTATCTATTGCTTCTAAAAATGCTTCTTTTGAAAAAAATTTGCCCAGCTCTATTGAGCGGGATATTTTTGTCAGATCCTGATAAACTACTCTTCCTGCGCCAATATTTAAATGCCCTACTTCAGAATTACCCATCTGTCCTTCAGGCAGACCAACTGCCAGACCTGATGCCTGAAGCCCTGTATTGGGATAATTTTTCATAAAATTGTCCATATTGGGTTTTTTGGCAGAATATATTGCATTCCCCTGCCTGTTTGAGGAAATTCCCCAGCCGTCCAGGATAATAAGACATACAGGGTAATTTATTTCATTTTTTGTATTTTTCATAAATATTTATCTGATTGTATTTTAAATTATATTTTCCTGTTAGTTTATGGTAAACAATTAGCTAAAATTATCAGAAAAATTATATGCCTGATTTAAGCAGATAATTTACTAAAAACTGAGTTATCGCCCAGGAAATTACTGTATTTCCAGTTAATTTTAATAATTAATTATAGCAAGAAAATCTTCCACTTTGATGCTTGCTCCGCCAACTAAAGCACCGTCTATATCCGGCATTGCCATTAATTCTTTAATATTTGAAGGTTTTACACTCCCGCCATACTGGATAGCAAGATTTTCAGATATTTTACTGCCATATAATCTGCTAATCTCATTTCTTATGGCAAGACACATTTCATTGGCGTCCTGGGGTGTTGCGTTTTTGCCGGTGCCTATTGCCCATATTGGTTCATAAGCAATAGTAATACTGGCCATTTCAATATCTGAGATATTAAAAAGATCTTTTCTTATTTGTGCTAATGTATATTCTACTGCATTGCCCGCTTCTCTTATGTCTAATGTTTCCCCTACGCATAATATCGGCTTAATGTCATGGCTGAGCGCAGCTTTTAATTTCCTGTTTATCGATTCATCTGCTTCGCAAAAAAGTTCGCGCCTTTCACTGTGGCCTATTATAACATATTCAACACCGAGTGTTTTTAGCATTGAAGGAGATATTTCGCCTGTAAATGCTCCGCTTTCTTCAAAATACATATTTTGGGCGCCAATCTTAATTTTTATTTCGGAATTTTTTGCTACTTCATCTTCAAGTACGATAATGGTGCTTCTCAGAGATGTAAATGAAGGGCAAATTGCAATTTTTATATTATTTTTGTTTTCAAATCTTAAGCTGATACCTTCGACAAATTTAATTGCTTCAATATGATTTAAATTCATTTTCCAGTTTCCTGCTATAAACGGTGTTCTCATGCTTTTCTCCTGCCAAATTAAAATAGTATAAATATTATTTAATGACTTAAAAATAAAAAAATAAACATAGGCTGTCTTAAACTAAAATAATTAAACCCGTCAAGTTATTTTAAAAAAAGAGTAACAGCTCAGGCAGACTGCATTACAGCTAAATACAAACCTGCTAAAGCCGGTCTTAACACCAAACTGTCCGACACAGGCTTCATTGTATTTCTGATGACCAGAATAATTACAAAAAGAATTGTAAGCCGATCTGGTTTAAATATTTTTAAAAAACATTACTTGTCAAGCAATACTGTCACACCCGGGAGTTCTTTACCCTCCAGAAGCTCCATGGAAGCACCGCCGCCACTTGATATGTGATAGAATTTATCCGACAAACCAAACTTTTTAAGCGCAGCAAGCGTATCGCCACCTCCGGCAACTGTAACTCCTTTATTGCCTGCAATTGCGGCTGCAACTCTTTTTGTGCCATTCTCAAATTCTTTGTTTTCAAAGAAACCGACTGGCCCGTTCCAAAATATGGTTTTTGCTTTGGCTATTTCAGCCTCATATAATGCCAGTGTTTTTTCTCCCATATCAAAGCCTTCATAATCGGCAGGAATACTGTCCGCCGGGACTGTTTTTTTATCAGAAATATTTCCCTCTGCGTCCATTTTGCCTATAACTACATCAACAGGAATAATAAAATTGACTT
>CAYNMO010000112.1:0-3847 GCA_964398155.1 uncultured Actinomycetota bacterium
TTCTCTTATTGATATTGAATCTTTATTTATAAATGCCCTAAAATCGCCCATGATCCAGTTGCATACAGATTTGGCATTGCTGTGATATTTTAAAACTTCTTCAAAATACAGCGAAATTTCAAAGTCATTTGCAAGAAAAGAACTGTCGTAATCAGAAAGACCCAGGGAATCCCTATATCTTTTCTCCCTTGCTCCCGGAAGCTCCGGAAGTGCTGATTTTATTTCTTCTGTCCAATCTTTCTTTATGTTTATCGGGACAAGATCAGGATCTGGAAAATATCTGTAGTCATGGGCTTCTTCCTTATCCCTTAATGCTTTTGTTGTCTGGCTCTTATCATCATAATGCCTGGTTTGCTGAATAACTTCTCTGCCGGATTTAAGCAGATCTGTCTGTCTGGAAACTTCATATTCAAGACCTTTTTGCAGAAATTTAAATGAGTTTAAATTCTTTATTTCTGTTCTTGTCCCAAGCTCTTTGGCTGCCACAGGCCTGAGTGAAATATTTGCATCACTTCTGATGCTTCCTTCTTCCATGCTGCAGTCACTGACATTTAGCATTAAAAGAGTGTTTCTCAGTGCAACCATATACTGCCTGGCTTCATCAGGAGATTTAATATCAGGCATTGTAACTATTTCAATTAGAGGAGTTCCTGCTCTGTTAAAATCAACAATGCTGAAATCAGCATCATTTATTCTGCCGCTTGAGCCTATATGTATCAACTTTCCCGTATCTTCTTCAATGTGCACCCTGGTAATACCGATTCTTCTTGAATAGCCACCCATGTTTATGTCAAGATAACCGTTTACACCGACAGGAAAATCATATTGTGAAATCTGGTAATTTTTTGGCATATCTGGGTAAAAATAATTTTTCCTGTGAAAAATTGTATAATCATTTATGCTGCAATTAAGTGCAAGAGCAACTTTAACTGCACTTTCAATGGCTTTTTTATTTATAACAGGAAGTGACCCTGGATGACCAAGACAAACAGGACATGTATAGGTGTTCGGCTTTTCACCAAATGAAAGCCTGCATCCGCAAAACATTTTTGTATTTGTAAAAAGCTCTACATGAGTTTCAAGACCTATGACAGTCTCATACTCAGCTGCTATATTTGTGGTTTTATTTTCCACTTTATTTCACTTTCTATTGCGCTTGCAATCTTAAAAACATTATCTTCCCTCATAAAATCCCCTATTACCTGAACACCTATAGGAAGTCCGCTTTCTGAAATCCCGGAGGGAAGTGAAATTGCAGGAATTCCCGCCAGATTAACTGGAATAGTGCATATATCAGAAAGATACATCATTAACGGATCGTCTATTTTGTCACCAATCTTAAACGCTGTTGTGGGTGATGTGGGTGATATAAGAGCGTCATATTTTAAAAATGCTTTTTTAAAATCATTGATAATAAGGGTCCTTACTTTTTGAGCTTTGTCATAATATGCATCATAATAGCCTGAGGACAGGCAGTATGTTCCAATCATTATTCTTCTCTTGACTTCCGGGCCAAATCCTTCTGATCTTGTTTTTTTATACATATCTCTTAACGTTTTGGCTTCCATATTGCGATATCCATATCTTACACCGTCATATCTTGAAAGATTTGAGCTTGCTTCAGATGGAGCTATTATATAATAAACACTTAAGGCATATTCAAGACTTGGAAGAGAAATTTCCTCAATAACCGCCCCTCTTTTTTCGAGTATTTTTAAAACGCCGGTAATTGACTCCTTAACTTCAGGAGATATCTCTTTTACCATCAGTTCTTTTGGTACTGCTATCTTCATGCCTTTTATGTCACAGTTTAGAAAACTCCTGTAATCCGGCACGGGAGAATTAACTGATGTAGAGTCATACTCGTCATAACCTGATATTGCCTGCAGCAAAGATGCACAGTCTTTTACGTTCCTGGCAAAAGGCCCTATCTGGTCAAGTGAGGAAGCAAAAGCTATGAGCCCGTATCTTGAAACTCTGCCATATGTAGGTTTAAATCCAACAACACCGCAAAGTGAAGCGGGCTGTCTTATAGATCCACCCGTATCTGAGCCAAGAGAACATGCCGCTTCAAAAGCAGCAACACTTGCTGCAGGCCCTCCGCTTGATCCTCCAGGTACATATTCGGGGTTCCAGGGATTTCTTACAGGTCCAAAGGAAGAATTTTCATTTGAAGAACCCATTGCAAATTCATCCATATTGGCTTTGCCAACCATAAGAAAATGCTGCTGATCAAGTTTTTTTATAACTGTCGCATCGTAAACCGCTATATAATCAGACAATATCTTTGAAGCACAGGTAGTTCTGACCCCTTTGACACATATATTATCCTTTATCGCAATAGGAATTCCGGTAAAGTCGTGTATAGTATTTCCGTTTTTTATATAAGCATCTATTTCTTTTGCTCTGGTTAAAAATTCTTCCCTGCTGAAAGTAATGAATGCGTTAATTTTTTCTTCAAGTTTTTCGATTTGCCCGCTATAATCTTTGGCAATATCAGAAACAGATATTTCCTTTTTTCTGATAAGAGCATTTAATTCACAAGCACTTAAATTTATTAAATCCAATAAAATCCCCTTTTGAAAAAGTACTGCGTCTTTCCAATATTAAAAATTAATTTAAAAATCAGTCTATTTTTGGTACTTTAAATCCGCCGTTTGCTTCCAGAGGAGCATTTTTTAAAGATTCTTCTCTTGAGAGAGAACTGCGCTCTTTGTCTTCCCTGAAAACATTGGAAAGGCCTGAAACTCCTGAAGAAGACAGAACATCCGATGTATCCGCTTTCCCTATTTTTGCAACATGGCTTATTATTTTATCCAGCTGCCCTGTAATCTTTTCAATTTCCTCTTCGCTGTATTCAAGCTCTGCCAGTCTGGCGATATGAGCAATATCCTGTTTGTTTAATAAATTTCCCATTAAATGATCACCGTTAAAATTAATCTGCTATTAGACAGACATTCAGTTTTTAATGAATTACTGGTTCAAACTGAGCCTGAAATTTTCTCTGCTTGATAGTATCAACTAATTATTTACCGAAAATTAATCTCTGATAAATAACCGTTTTATAGTGAATTATTCGTTTAAATTAAAATTATTATTTTTATAAGTTTAGTTATTTTGCCAGTCACTGGCTATAAAATAATTAGTTTTTTTAGTAAACAACTGCTTTTTATCGAATCACTGAAATTAATTAATCTTAAAATTTTCTTAATTAGACCACTTTAGCCAATTAATCACCAGAAACTATTTAGCCTTTTGGAAATAATCCGTAATTATTAACAAACATATAATTCTAACAAATTTTATCATAAGTTTGTATATTAAAAAGCGCTGTAGTGCTTATTTTTTAATTTATTTAATTTATTATAAACTGACTTACCAAAATAAGGATTAATATAAGATTATATGCTGCATGCAAAAGAATAACCGGTAAAAGTGATTTTGTTTTATGAAATAAATAAGCAAGGACACATCCAATCGCAAATAAAGGCAAAAAATTATACAAATCAAGATGCGCAGCCGAAAACAATAATGAAGAAATAATTATACCTGCCGGTACTCCCCATCTTTTTTTAAAACCCTGAAATAAAAATCCTCTGAAAAATATTTCTTCACATACAGGCGCAATTACTGATACTACAACCATGAGCAGCACATAAGAAACATTATTATTGGATATAAGCTCTTCTATCTTGCCTGAAGGAGGGGAAATTTTAAATATTCCTGTCATTAAAAAAACATAAGCAAAATTTATAAGCATTATCAGAAGTAATGCTAAAAATGAGTACCATATTGCTTTAATTAAGCTGTAGTAATGAAAGCCAAGATCACTCCACCTGCCTTTTCT
>CAYNMO010000112.1:3857-7876 GCA_964398155.1 uncultured Actinomycetota bacterium
AAATGAATTGCAAAGAACCATACGACTCCAACCATTAAAACTACCTGTATCCCATATAAAACAGAAAAACTTAGATTAGTTATATTGGAACTGTTGATTCTCTCGCCTATTTTAAGAGCAATTATTATGCGGGCAATTCCGAAATAAATACCTGTGAGGACAGCAACCAGAAACAATATCGAGTAAAGCATATCCCGCAGCGCCCATTTTATATTATCAGGCTCATATTGATTATCTTCGCTTTTAATTTTAAGCCGCTTCAGATCTGATCTTTTTAATAGAGCCATATTTACACAGGGAATGATATCTGTTGAATTTTAATTTTCCTTTTTAATCAAATTTGCAAATTCTTCTTCTGAGAGCATTTTTATGCCAAGTCTTATGGCATCATTTAGCTTGCTTCCCGGTTCAGTCCCGACAATTACAGCTTCTGTACTTCTGCTTACACTTGAAGAAACTTTTCCGCCAAAATTTTCTATAAGAGCTTTTGCTTCATCCCTGGTAAATGTTTCAAGTTTTCCGGTCAGAACAAATGTCCTGTTATTGAATTCTTCTTTAAAAGTTATGGTTTTTTTACCGGACTTAAAATTTAACCCTGCTTCTCTCAGTTTCTCAACAATAATTTTATTTTGAGGCTGCAAAAAAAACGTAACAACGCTTTGTGCTATGCGGGGTCCTATTTCAAAAATACGGCTGACATCATCAAAAACAGCTCTTGCGAGACAGTCGATGTCTTTAAAATTACCTGCAAGAACATCTGCGATATGAACGCCAACAAATCTTATTCCTAATGCAAAAAGCAGCCTTTGCAATGGCTGGGTTTTACTTTTTTTAATAGCATTAATAAGATTATTTGTAGATTTTTCTTTAAAATTTTCCAGCTCAATAATGTCTTCAAATTTTAAATAATAAATATCGGAAACATCTTTTATTAATTTGTTCTGTAAAAGTTTGTCTACTATTGCGGGCCCAAGTCCTTCTATGTCCATCCCTGATTTTGAAGCAAAATGGACAATTGCCTCATACTGAACAGCAGGGCAGGCAAGAGAAGTGCATCGCCGGACAGATTCTCCTTCAGGTCTGAGAGCATCGGAACCGCAGACAGGGCATTTGTCTGGCATGACGTATTGCTTTTCAAAACCGGTTCTTTTTTCTTTTATAACTTTTACGATCTCAGGTATTACATCGCCAGCTTTATGAACTATTACCCAGTCTCCTATTCTTACATCCTTTTTGTTTATTTCGTCTTCATTATGCAGGGTGGCATTTGATACGGTTGAGCCGGATATTACTACCGGTTCAAGAACAGCCACAGGAGTGAGGGCGCCCGTTCTGCCGACGCTTACTTTAATATCTTCAACTCTAGAAATTTTTTCTTCAGGCGGAAATTTAAAAGCTATAGCCCATCTTGGATTTCTGGTAGTGCGACCCAGTCTTTTTTGAAAAGCCAGGCTGTCGACCTTGATGACTATCCCGTCTGTCTCATAAGGAAGTTCTTTTCTCTTGTCTTTCCAACTTTCACAATATTTTTTTATTTCCTCAAAACCGGTAACTTTTTTTATATTTGGATTAACCCTCAGCCCTATTTCTTTTAAATAATTCAATATTTCAAAGTGGCTTTCAATTTGCAGCTCGCTGTTTGAGGCAAGTGCATAAATAAAAATATTTAGCTTTCTGCCTGAAGTAATTTTGGGATCAATCTGCCTGAGCGATCCCGCGGCAGAATTTCTTGGATTGGCAAATACAAATAGCCCCTGTTCTTCTCTTTCCTCATTTATTCTTTTAAACTCTTCCTTTGACAGATAAGCTTCTCCTCTTACTTCAAGAAGAGACGGGGTCTTATCTGCTTCGGTAATTAATTTTAAGGGGATCGTTTTTATCGTCTTGATGTTTGAAGTTATGTCCTCGCCTGTTTCCCCATCACCCCTGGTTGCTCCTCTTGAAAGTTTACCTTTTTCATAAAGCAGAGAAACAGCAAGACCATCTATCTTAAGCTCACAAACAAACTGAACTTCTTCCTGCCTCAAATTTAAATCCTTGCATACTCTGTCAATAAAATCTTTAAGTTCGTTGTAATCAAAAGCATCCTGAAGGCTCATCATCTTTTCTGAATGAATTACTGAAGGAAAACCACCTTCAAGGGGTGCTCCAATTCTTTGTGTTGGAGAGTCTGGTGTAATTATTTCAGGAAATCTGGATTCGAGATTAAATAAATTACGAAGCATCTGATCATACTCAGCATCGGTTATTGCGGGATTATCATTAATGTAATAATAATAATTATTTTTATTTAGTTCACTTTTTAATTTTTCAGCAATAGCTGCTGCCTCTAATTTATTAATTTTATTAATATCAAGGACCAGCAGATCCTGCATATTATCTACCTCGTCATTATTATTTTCTTTAAATTTATTCTGAATATTTTCCATTTAGGGATTTTTTGGTTTTTTAAAATTAATAGTAATCTGAGATTCTGTCCACAAACAAATATTATAAAATAATAACCAGAACATGTTAAAACTACCTGCAGACTGCCTAACCATATGTCTTCCATAAGCAAGTCAACGATATAAATTAATTCTATGATAACGAAAATTTCTTTACAATAAATAGTTTATGGCATGCATCAGCCACTGCAGCATCATAAAGTATTCCTCTATTTTGTTTTATTTCTTCTATTGCCGCCTCCAAACCAATTGCAGATCTATACGGTCTGTGTGAAGCCATTGCTTCTACAACATCTGCAACTGCCAGAATTCTGGATTCCGTTATTATTTCATCGCCTTTTAGGCCTCCTGGATATCCTGACCCGTCAAGCCTTTCGTGATGCTGTAGAATCATCTTTGCAATAACCGGCAATACTGCCATTTTCTTTATTACTTCATAGCCTATCTGAGAATGCTCTTTGATTAGAGCAAATTCAATATCTGACAATTTACCCGGCTTAACAAGTATTGATGTGGGAACATAAATTTTGCCTATGTCATGCAGCATTCCTCCGGTCTTGATATTCTCAATATCCTTCAAAGACATATTAAGTTCTTTGGCTAATTCTACCGCTATTTTTGAGACTTTAACCTGGTGTCCTGCAGTATAAGGATCTTTTATTTCACAAATTGAAGCTATTGTTTCTATGGCAGCATCCAAATTATTTTGTATTTCAATGTAAGATTTGTTTAAGCTCCTCTCGGTTCTTTTGCGAATCTCAAGCTCTTTTTCAAGCTGACTGGTTCTGTCCTGCACCAGCCGTTCAAGATATTCTTTTTCATTAATTTTTATTTCACTGGCTTTTTTTATCTTTACCATTGCCCTGATCATAGAAATCAATTCAATCTCATCGACAGGTTTTGTAATGAATGCTTCTGCGCCTGCCTCAAGAGCTTCTATACGTAAATCCCTTTCTGTTTTCAAAGCTGTCAAAAATACTACAGGAATGTGACTGGTTTTTTTGTTTTCTTTTAAAACTCTGCAAACCTCGAAACCGTTAAGTCCAGGCATTCTTATATCAAGAAGTATAACGTCGGGAATTCTTGAAATGGCAATTTCGATTCCCGCTTTGGCATCCTGCGTAATTAATGCCTCAGATTTGGGGAAAGCGTCTGATATTATTGCCCGCAGTACAGTAAGGTTGTCTTTATTGTCGTCAATAGCAAGTATGAGAGGGCTGTTATTTTCCAAATACTGCCTCCTCTATAGTTTCCAAAAGAATTTTTTCATCAACAGGTTTTGATATATATGAATCAAAACCATAAGAAAGAATTTCTTCTTTGGTTCCTTTCATTGCGCTTGCCGTAACTGCAAATACAGGGACAGTTTTTAATTTTTCTTCTTTTCTGATTGCATCTAAAACCTCAAAACCATCCATTACCGGAAGTGAGATATCAAGAAGAACAACATCAGGAATATTAAATTTTGCCTGTTCAAAACCTGATTTTCCGTCTGTTGCCTCAAAAATCACAAATCTGTCACCAAGCAAAGCCTTTATTGTTTTCATATTATCAGGGTTATCTTCCACAATT
>CAYNMO010000113.1:0-7837 GCA_964398155.1 uncultured Actinomycetota bacterium
ATTTTTGAAAATGTATTCGACTTCTTTTGGCCCTTCAATCGGTCCACCATGTGCAAATAAAATAACATCTTTATTGGATTTTCTCGCTGCATCAAATATTTTCTGTGAAAGCTCGGCAGCCTGCTCAAGGCTCATTCCTGTTTTTGCGCCAATGGTTCCTCCGGTAGTAGAGCCAACATGTGAAGCAATTATATGAGCTCCTGCGTCTGCAAGTATGCTGGCTTCCTCAGGGCTAAAAGCATATGCAAAGGTAAACATATTCATCTCGCATGCAATTTTTACAAATTCAACTTCATTTTTCCAGCCCATTCCTATCTGCTCAATCTGTTCACTGAAACTTTCACCATAGAGTTTGCTTATAAATGGATTTACTCCTGAAATACCCATGTCCCACAGCTTCTGAAGGTGTTCCCTGTGCGGGAGAAGAGGATTGTGAGGCCCGGAAAGGGAAATAACAGGTACTTCTTTTACAATCGGCAGTATTTCTCTTGCCAGATCAAAAACAACCTGGTTGATGTCCCAAAAAGGTAAAAATGATGCCAGAGAACCAAGCCCTTTTAGTCTGCAATAGCTTGTCGGTGAAATACAGATGATATCTGAACCTCCTTTTTCCTGAAGTTTGGCCGATAAGCCCATTCCACAATTAGGCATAAATAATGGCTTCCCTTTGTCAAGCTCCTTTTTTAGTCGTGCTACAATTTCTTCCCCAGTGTATCTTTTTGCCATTTAGACGCTTCCTTCCTCTGATTTTATTTAATTAATTTATGTTAAACAATTAGTAAAATTTATTCACAGTTTAGCAAAGCCCAACGCGCCAGCTTAATACACTTTAATGAAGCAATATACAGATTTTACTATTATTTACGCATCAAAAACATAAAACCTCTAACTGTTTTATAAAATAAAAGAGGGATGAGAGACATTTTGAAATTATTTTATAAAAATTTATATATATTTTAATTATTTTATTTTTTTTATATAAATAAGTAAACACGCTAATAATACCATTGTTGAATAGTATAAAATTAGTATTGACATAAAATAAGGCAATAATTCTCAAAAAATGATAAAATTATTACATTATTTTCATTAGTAAAAATCAAATAAAATTGTTCTGCCAATAATGGACAGTATTTCTTTTTTTAAAGAGTGGATTTATAAAAAAAATAAGGAGGGGATGAGCGAGCCGGGTTCTGAAAAGATACTGGATGAGTTTGAGCAGTTCTTTAAATATATTTTTAACAATATTCAGGAAGATATAAGTATTCTTGACAATGATTTAAATATTCTTGGTACTAATATTTCTCTTGAAAAATTATTCGAGCATAAAAAACCCCTTATAGGTCAAAAGTGTTACAAAGCTTATCATGACAGGAGAACTCCCTGTAAAAACTGTCCTACGGCCAATACTATCAAAACAGGAAAACCATCAAAACAAATTGTAAAATACAAAACTCCGAATGTTTCTGAAGGCTGGCATGAGCTTTATACATTTCCTCTTTTTGACGATAACAGCAATGTAACGGGAGTAATAGAGTATTTAAGAGATATAACAAAGATAAAAAAAACTGAATTAATTTCAGACAAATTAAAAAAAAGGCTTAATTTTCAGTCACAGACACTTCAGGAGCAGGATAATGCACTAAAGTACCTTTTCAAGCAAAAGAGTAAAGAAGAAAAAGAAATAACTGACAGTATGCTTTCCAATATTAATTTACTAATCAAGCCATATATTTATGATCTTAAGCTTACTCTTGAAAAAAAAGAATCTCTGGATATTCTTGAAATAATCGAGTCTAATATCGGCAGGATTACAGAGCCTTTTGCCAATAAATTAAAATCAGACCTCTTTAAGCTTAATCCAAAAGAAATAAGAATCGCATCTCTTATTATGGAAGACAGGACAAGCAGGGAAATTTCCAAAATACTCTGTATTTCTACGAAGGCGGTAGATTTTTACAGATCAAACATAAGGAAAAAATTAGACCTAAAAAGCAGTGATATAGGCCTGAAAGACTTTCTTTTAAGGCTGTAAGCAAAGCTGCAAATACTAATTATCATGTTGCAGTTATGTGGTAAAAATAGTAAGTTTTCATAAATATTAATGGTTTTCACCGGCATTTAAATTGTCACGAAAAGCATAAATCGGAGATTTTTTCAGAGCATACTGTTATTATTATTATTATTATAAAAATAACCATTAATTAGTTACTGGTCAATAACTAAGTTTTTAGTGAATTATTTATTTAAATTAAGCTTAGAATTTTTTCAATTAGACCATTTTAAATAGTTATTCACCAGGAATCTGATTAAATTATCGGCAAGCTTACTGAAAGGATGCAATAATGATAATAGATGTCCATACGCATATCTGGCCAAAGGGCTTTACTACAGAAAACCTGATTCAATATTTTAAATCCAGGGGTTTATGGGATGCATCGCTTAGCCTGATTAGTGCTGAAGGCCTGTTAAAGGAGATGGATAAGAACAGCATTGATTTAAGTATTATCTCAAGCGTTGCCATACAGCAGGGCATGACAAATCATGATCTAAATGAAGTAAATATTTATGTAAGCCGTGCAATAAAAAAACACCCTGACAGACTTGCAGGGTTTTGTACCGTTGATCCTTTTGGTGGAAGCCACTCCATTGAAATACTTAAAAAAGCAATAGAGGATTTAGGCCACATTGGACTGAAACTTCACCCGCCATTCCAGGAGTTTTACCCATACGATAAAAGATGCTTTCCTATTTATGAAAAGATGCAGGAATATAATATGCCTGTGCTTTTTCACAGTGGTTCGATTGGGGTTCTGCCCTTTAAAGACGATTTTGCGAAACCTTCTCATATTGATGAGGTTGCATGTAATTTCCCCGATCTTCCTATCATAATCGGACATTCCGGCAAAATCTTATTTGATGACACAGCAATGCTAATGAGAAAACATAAAAACATTTTTGCTGATATAAGCACAAATTTAGGGAGAAATGAAGAATTTAAATTTATGCCACTGGTCTGGCTTCTTTCAAAGATAAAGATATGGACAGGAAGTTTTGAACGGGTGTTTTTTGGAACTGACTATCCGATGTATATGGCAAAAGAAACACTTACGGGCTTAAATGATGCCGCAAATTATCTGAACAAAGAAAACAAAGATTTTGTTACCGGTGAAGATATAAATAAAATAACTTTTTTAAATGCGCAAAAACTGTTCCATTTAATAAAGCGTTAGTCAGTTTTTATTGAATAATTTATCAATATGATCAAATTCAATTAATTTTTAGCAAATTATTATATTTTTCTGTAAGATCCTAAAAAAAGCTCCCGTTTTGGCAACTGGAGCGAGAAGGCCGTTTATAATTAAGCGCTTATCCAAACGCAGGACAGGCTGATGCGCTGTATAATTTAATAAAATATTCTGTTTGATAAAAATACTATTTTAAGGAAGGTAAAAAATGAAAAAATCAGTTGGAACACCTGAAAGACTCTATCCTAATCCGCTTGTGCTTGTCTCCTGTTCAGACGGGATTAATGATAATATAATTACGCTTGCATGGGCAGGAACTGTCTGCAGCAATCCTCCAATGATCTCCATTTCTATAAGACCATCAAGGTACAGCCACAAGCTGATAATCTCTTCAAAAGAATTTGTAATTAACATTCCTGATGAAAAAATGACAGCTGCCTGTGATTTCTGCGGTACAAAATCGGGAAGAGATTTTGACAAGTTTAAGGAAACAAATCTAACCAGGGAAAAAGGCCTTGTAATTGCGACTCCAATGATTAAGGAATGTGCAGTCAATATAGAATGCAGAGTAAAAGATATTATCCATCTTGGAACACATGATTTATTTATTGGGGAAGTGTTAAATGTTAATGCAGATGAAAAAATAATATATTCTGATGGCGATATTGATTATGAAAAAATGGATATGCTTTCTTATCTTATGGGTCATTATCTAAAAAATAAAATCATAAAATAGTGCCTGCTTATCAGAATACTTAAAATTTAACACAGGCTTATTTACGGATACTTCACATTGAAAATACCTGTTTTATTTTAGTTATTTTGGTGTATATTATAAAATTATAAGAGTTTTTAATTCAATAATACATAATAAGCTCAGGAGAGCGGTTTGCTTCATTTTTGAATCATATTGAAGCATGTTTAACGTTTATGGCAGCAGAGAAAAATAAAAGCAACTCATCAGACAAGCTTTGGCAGATTTCGCGCAACAGGCTAAAATCTGGAAATATTACAGATCCCAAATCTCTTTCTTTGGAAACAGCCAATTCTTTGCTTCACGAACTGGAGGTTTATCAGGTTGAGCTTGAGATTCAGAATGATGAGCTAAAAAAAACGCAGGAGAGTCTTGAACTTTCTCGGTCATGGTATGTTGAACTTTATAATAATTCTTTGACGGGCTACTGCACCATAAATGAAAAGGGTTTTATTTTTGAGGCTAATTTTATTGCCGGAACCATGCTTGGCCTTACGAGAGAGGGATTTGTTAATCAGCTTTTATCTGGCTTTATTTCAAAAGAATACCAGGATGTTTATTACTTAAATATCAGAAAACTTTTTAAAACAGGAGAGCCGCAGGTTTTCGAGCTGAGGATGGTTAAAAAGAATGGCATGCAGTTTTGGGCGCTCCTCAATGTCACTAAGGCACATTATACAGATGGATCTCCTGTCGCGCTTGTAGTGATAGTTGATATCTCCGTTCGTAAAGAATCCGAGAGAGAAAAAGAAGGTATTTCTCTCCAGCTGGGTGAGAGGATTAAAGAGCTTAACTGTCTTTACTCTATTTCATCAATTATTGAATTTCCAGGTATTTCATTAGATGAAATGCTCCAAAAAATAGCTGACATTATTCCTTCAGGGTATGAATACCCTGATAGTACCTGCGTTCAGATAAGGGTTGATGGTAAAGAGTATAAAACTGATAATTACAGGGAGACAAAGTGGAAACAGTCCTCCGACATTATAATAAACAATACGAAATACGGCTTCATAGATGTTTTTTACCTGAGAGAGAGACGCGAAACTGACGTAAAAATTTTCCTAAAAGAGGAGCAGAATTTAATACTTGCTGTTGCGCAAAGACTGGGCAGAGTTATTGAGCGTAAAAAAGCTGAGGATTCATTAATAGTGAGCAATCGTCGTCAGGAAATGGCCATTGCCGCGGGTGGCGTGGGTATATGGAATCTGGATTTGGCCAGCAATGAGCTCACATGGGATGATCAGATGTACGCTCTCTATGGAGTAGCTCGTAATCAATTCAGTAATGCTCGCAAGGCATGGGAAGCAGGAATGCATCCGCAAGACAAGGAGAATGGTCTAGCAGCAATTAAGATGGCTATCAGTGGAGAAAAAGAATTCGATGCAGAGTTTCGCGTCATATGGCCTGATGGCACTGTCCGCTACATCAAAGCCCGCGCTAAGTTGCGCCGTGATGCTTCCGGAATTCCCATTGAAATAATCGGGACAACTTACGATATCACTGAGCGCAAAAAAACAGAGGATGAGATTCTTCACTTAAGTTATCATGATATGCTCACTGGACTTTATAACCGCCGATTTTTAGAAGAAGAGATAAAACGTCTTGACACCGAAAGACAGCTTCCTTTAAGCATTATTATGGGAGATTTAAACAGCTTAAAACTAATTAATGACGCTTTTGGCCATCTTGAAGGGGACAAGCTTCTTATAGAGACTACAAAGCTGTTAAAAAAAGTGTGCAGATCTGATGATATCCTGGCCCGGTGGGGCGGAGATGAATTTGTTATACTTCTTCCTAAAACTTCGGTTGCCGCCGCAGAAGAGATAGTACAGAGAATTAAAAGGGAATGTTCTGAATTATATATACAAAAGATACCCACTGGCCTTGCAATAGGGATAGCGGCAAAAACAGAGTCAGATCAGGACATAGAAGATATTATTGTAGAAGCTGAGAGCAATATGTATAAAAACAAACTTGCAGGCAAACAAAGCAGCGCAGGTTCAGTTATCGCAGCTCTTGAGCAGGCTCTCTATGAAAAAAGCAATGAAACCATGGCGCATACTCAAAGACTTAAAGAATTATCCCTGAAACTCGGTAAAAAACTTAAACTTCATCCTCATCAGTTAGATGAGCTCTCTCTCCTTGCTTCCCTTCATGATATAGGCAAAGTTGCCGTACCTGAAACAATATTATTAAAAGAGGGGGCATTAAGTGAAAAAGAGTGGGAAGTTATAAAAAGACATTCAGAGACTGGCTTTAATATTGCTCAGTCATCTCCGCAAATTGCCCATATTGCAAAATACATACTCTCCTGCCATGAAAACTGGGATGGTTCTGGATATCCGGTAGGGCTGGCAAAAGAAGAAATACCGCTTCTCTCTCGTATAGTATTTATTGCTGATTCTTATGATATCATGACTTGTAAAAGAACATATAAGACTGCTATGAGTAAAGAGGGTGCAGTTATAGAGCTAAAGAGATGTGCCGGAACTCAGTTTGATCCGACGTTGGTTGAAAAATTTCTGGAAGTACTTGCCGAGCAGGCAAAATAGCTAAAACCGTGCTCAAAAGAGAAGCGTCCCCTTATTCTTTTTTATCCTCCTTTTTATATCCTTTTTTAGCACTCAGCTTTCTGTTTAAGATTTATATAAATATCAACAAAAATATATATACATAAATAATATATATGTATATAATTTATACTACATATTGTGTTTATTATCCTCAAAGCAAACTCTTCAAGAATATAAGTAAAAAATGGGCAGGTTTTGGCGAAATGGAAACAATTTTAATCATCTTAAGTTAGACAGTTAAACTGTTGAGCTTGGATTAATATTTTTTAGTATTTTATAAGCATAGAATTCAAGAAATAAAAAAGGCTCCACAGATATTAGCAATGCGATTTTTATTTTAATTTAACATTAATCTATATTTTTAAAAGATACCCGAATATGTCTATAAACAGTGATATGCATAAATCTTCAGATAAGCTGAGGCAGCTGGCCATTGAAAAGCTGAATCTGGAAAACACTATCCCACAAAAAGCTCTTTCTGCCCAAAAAACTGAAGATCTTTTTCATGAGCTGCGAGTACACCAGATTGAGCTTGAGATGCAAAACGAAGAGTTAAAACATTCGCAGGAGGAACTGGAGCTTTCAAGGGAAAAGTATTTTAAGCTATATGATGTTGCACCCATCGGATACTGCACGCTAAGCGAAACGGGACTTGTAATCGAATCTAATCTTAAAGTCTGTGATTTGCTTGGTGTTAGCAGAACTTATTTGAAACAACAGCTGTTTTCAAGCTTTGTCTATAAAGATGACCAGGATATATACTACCTGGCTATTAAAAATCTTTCCAAAACAGGCGATTCTCAGACCTGTGAGGTCCGTTTTATAAGGAGAAATAGGACAAGCCTATGGGTTTTGCTCGATATTTCTTCCATGCAGGATGCAGACGGCGTAATCCTTTATCTGGTTGCGGTATCTGATATTACCGGATGCAAACAGACCGAAATTGAACTGCAAAGGGAACATGAAAGACTGTCAAATATTTTGGAAGGAACTAATTCCGGGACATGGGAGTGGAATGTCCAGACCGGAGAAACAGCATTAAATGATCGCTGGGCCGAGATTATCGGATTTACTCTTAAAGAAATATCCCCAGTAAGCATTAAAACATGGAAAAGAATTATTCACCCTGAGGATCTTAAAAAATGCAATGAACAGCTTGACAAGGTTTTTAACAGAGAATCAGAATATTATGATATCGAATGCCGGATGAAACATAAAAATGGCAGCTGGGTCTGGGTTCAAGACAGAGGAAAAGTAAT
>CAYNMO010000114.1:0-4497 GCA_964398155.1 uncultured Actinomycetota bacterium
CGTCTTTCATTTCAGGCCCCATAACAATATGATTTTCTTTTAACATATTTATATTATTTTAAATTTTTTACAATTTTTATAATTATTTAAAAACCATAATAAGTTAATATTTGCCTAAAATTTTTATGGTATCTATGGTTTTATAAATATACATTTTTAAATGGGTGGGAGCTAATAATATATTGTAAAAACCTGAATAAATGCGACATATAATATTAGATTTAGAATAACATTTAACTCCCTAATCACAATTATGTAAATTATGAGAATGGTTTAAATCTTTTCCTATGTTATATTTCTTAATTTAGTATATATTTTTAGTACTTTTATTTATTATCTTCTTTAAGATTATCAGCTACTATTTTTTAACATAACAAAAAACAAATGACGCCTAAAGCGCCATTTGTTTATAAATATTTTCTTTTTAATTTAAGTTTCTTTATTTGGATAAATTATTATTCTTCTATATGGCTCTTTATTTTTGCTCTTGGTTTTTACTTCTTTGCTTTCAGAAAGAGCATCATGGACTATTTTTCTTTCATAAGAAGGCATTGGTTTTAAAACTATTTTTCTTCCCTCTTTAACAGCTTTCTTGGCCATTTTTATAGCAATATTTTTTATTATATCGTATTTCTTTCTTTTATAATCTTTTATATCAATTGCAACAGATTTATCGAAAATATTTTTTCTTCTTGCAACCAAATTAACGATATACTCAATAGCTTCCATATTCTTTCCGTTTTTTCCAATAGCAATACCGAGATCTTTTCCGTATATATCTATCTTATTATTTTCCCTATCGTATTTTATGTCCGATACTTCGCTGTTTGATACACTGTTTATTATTTTTACTATAAATTCTTTTAATTTCTCTATATCCCCGGAAACTTCCTTACTCTCAGTAATTTCTTCAAAATCATCATCTTTGGTTACAAAGTTTTCATAATTCTTATATTTATCTTCCTCGGGATTTTCTTCATCGTTCTCAACAAGTTTTTCCTTTTGCCTGCTTTCGATTAACTTGTTTGATTTTTGTTCTTCTTCGAGATCCTCTACGAATTCACTAATAGCTTCTTCCATAGTTCTTTGATCGCTCATGATTACTCCTCTTTTAAAAAGCTATTTTCTTCTTTTTTTTGATTTTGGCTTTACGATTTTAGTTTCAATCTGCTGCTGAGATAAAATATTATCTGCGACCTGTTTTTTTATATTTGACTTTGCTTTCTCTTTCAGAACCATTTTATTTACAAAATATTGCTGTCCGATTGACCATACATTGGTTGTGACCCAATATACCAATATTCCTGATTGCATTTTGTAAGATATAACTCCAAAAACTACGGGAAGAAGGTATGTCATCATTGCATTACTAATTCCCGTTTTAGTCATGTCTGTCTGTGTCATTTTAGATGTAATTATCATTGTTACAACCATAAGTATTGGCAGTACATAGAATGGATCCATTGCTGTTAAATTCATCCATAAAAACTTGTAAATTGTCTGAGCACCTCCACCGGCAACTTTAACTCCCAAATCTCTTAACAATTGAAATAATGCAAAAAATATTGGCATCTGAAGTACAAGAGGCAGACATCCCGCAAGGGGATTGACATTATTTTTTTTGTAAAAAGCCATTACTTCCTGCTGCGATCTTTGCTGGTCATCCTTATACTGCTTTTGTATTTCTTTAAGCTCTGGCTGCAGTATCTGCATTCTGGCCATTGATCTGGTCTGACTGATCGTCAGCGGAAGCAGTATTATTCTTACTACAATAGTTAATAATATTATTCCTATTCCATAACTTGGAATCCATCTGTAAAAAAATTCTATTACATAACTAAGAACCATCTCAATTGGTTTTAAAAGTTGAGTTAACCAAGCCAATATTTTTCCTCCAGTTTATTTGACAGGATCATATCCACCCTTATTAAACGGGTTACACCTAAGTATCCGATATATTGCTTTTATGCTTCCTTTTATTATTCCGTATTTTTCCAAAGACTGGATAGCATATGTGGAGCAAGATGGATAAAATCTGCAGCTAGGTGGTAGTAGGGGGGATATTACTTTCTTATATCCTTTTATTATTAATATAAATACTTTTCTCATGAATCTATCTTTACAGCTTTAATGTTTCTTACTAATTTTTTGTGTTTATTTTACTATTTTTAATATTTCAGCATTTAACTCCCAAAAACCAATATTTCTTATATTTTTTTTTGCGATTATTATTAATTCTATTTCAGCAAAATTAATATTATTAATTAATCTAAGGATTTCTCTTAAGAGTCTTTTAATTCTATTCCTGATAACCGCAGATCCTATTTTCTTTGTAACTATAAATCTTGTTCTTATTATATTGCTTTCTTTGCTTTCCTTCCGGTTCATATATATTATAAAATATTTTTTGTTAATATATATACCGTTTTTAAACAATTTTTTTATATCTTCTTCTTTTTTTATGCTTTCAAGAATAATGTTTTTGCTCCCGGGCTTACTAAGCTGATAAAACTTTTCTACCTTTTCTTCTTCTGTTTGCAATAACTCTTCTACCTGATTTTGTCCTCATTCTTTGCCTAAAACCATGTTTCTTTTTTCTTTTCCTGACATTTGGTTGATATGTTTGTTTCATTTTCGCCTATTTTCTTCAATAAAGATTATATTTCATTTAACTTAACTCGGATGTAAATTATACATTTTAAACTCTTTTATATCAATAAGTCAAACTGAAAATTCATTTTATCCTATATCGGACAAATATGGGCGTTAATGTTTATAAAAAAACAACTCTTTTGAAAAATAAGTTATTATTAATATGGCCATGCTAATAAAATACCACCTTTCTAATTAATTTAATTTTTATGTTATTTTTTTATTGTACCCAAGCTGTCCCTGGTTTTACCATTCGGCAGAAAGTATCCATAAATGATCTGGCTCTAAACACGCCTGGGCTGCTGATAAAATTTTAATTTAAATTTTTAAATATGTGTTCTCTGACCAATACCTTTTAGTAATTATTAATTAAAATAAATCATGGTAAATAATCTTTAGGATAACTTTAAAAAAATTCCGAACATTTGTTTATGCACTTTTCAAAACAATGTATCGTTTTTTGGCTAATTCATTTATTTATTTCATTTTTGTGTTGAATAATTCGAGCTTCGCCAAAGTTTTATACAGTTGTAGAAAATTATGTTCATAACTTTGAAAAATACAACTGTACGCCGTGTCAAATTAAAATTATAGTTCTGTAATTTTGTTTAATTTTATGCTATTTTTCTATTAAATAATTTATTTTAAAACTGTAAAAAACTATTTGGTTTTGGAAAGTATGGTTTTTTTAAAATTATTTTATCAAGCTTAATTTTTCATATTTTCTGTTTATAATAATTCAATAAATTTTTTCTTATTATTTAGGTTAATTATTTATTATGACTAATAATGAAGACAATGTTGCATCACTGGCCAGGCATCCAGATATTATTTACAGGATGCCGATTTTCGTAAGAATTGCAGTTTATGATAATTTTACAAGCATCCCTAGAATAATTGATTTAAGGCATGATTCTATAAATGATTTTATAGATATAACTACAGAAAAAATTTACCGCATATCCCATGATCAGGGAGGAAAAGTTCCCTACACCATAATAAAGGAAATTGTTGAAAATCTGATACATGCTCAGTTTTCAGAAGTTATTATTACTATTATTAATAATGGAAACCAGATAATAATATCTGACCAGGGTCCCGGTATTTCTGATATTGAAAAAGCTATGCTGCCTGGTTTTACTTCTGCAACAAGAGAAATGAAGAGTTTTATCAGAGGAGTTGGTTCAGGCCTGCCCATTGTCAAAGAAACTATCCGTTTTTCAGGCGGCACAATTGAAATAAAAAATAATATGAGCAAAGGAACTGTTGTGATACTAAAGATAAACAACAGTGAATCCCTGGAAGTTGAAACACCAGATAATTTTGGCATTGTTTCTGGCAGGCGCAAAGACGATAAGAAAGATTTAACAGCAACAGATGGTGTAATTGAAGGCACTGGCAATTTAGTCAGGCATAAAGATGATAAAATGGACTTAACAGCAAAAGATACTGCTGATAATTTATTAAAATCAGCTCCCCCTGTTAAAAATTCTGAAAGTTCCGTCAATGCAGAGGACAAGCTTTTAAAATTTGAAAAAAGAGGCGAATTGCCAGGAACTGCTATTCCGGAAGAATACAGCTCTTTAAGATTAACTTTAAGACAGGTTAAAATTCTTTATCTGACTCTTGAGCTGGAAGAGTCGGGGCCCTCTATTATTTCAAAAGAGCTTGGCTTTAGTTTGTCAACATCGTTTAGGGAGCTTTCTTATCTTGAAAAAACGGGGCTTTTAAAGACATTTTCTTCTGGCAAAAAAAGGCTTTCAAAAAAAGGTTTTAAATATCTTGAATATTATTCAAATAATTTCTAATATTTACGCATGGAAGAAAACATAGGAGATATTTGGT
>CAYNMO010000114.1:4507-7806 GCA_964398155.1 uncultured Actinomycetota bacterium
TGGTCTTTAATCTTGTCGGATATTAAAAATTCTATAAACACGCCCACTTTTAAGACCTGGTTTGAAAATATCGTTCCCTTGTCCCTGAAAAAAAATGTCCTTACTGTTTCAGTTTCAAGCGATTTCGCAAAAGAGTGGTTTGAAACAAGGTACAATAAAATATTAATCGATTCGATAGACAAATGCCTTAAGCAGTCCTGTAAGATAAAAATAATTGTTGACCCTGAAATCTCCAAAAAAGAATCTACGGAACATTTAATTGCTTCGGTTTTAAATCCAGGCTTGTTAAAAACAAGTAAAAATGCTTCTCTTCGTCATTCTTTGCAGGAGTTTAATAAAAAATACACATTTGAAACTTTTATAATTGGAAGAAACAGCGAATTTTCCTGTAATGCTGCCGTCGCTGTTTGTGAAAATCCAGGAAAGTCATATAATCCGCTTTTTATTTATGGCGGAGTAGGGCTTGGGAAAACACATCTTCTGCACGCGATAGGACAATATACTTTACAGCTTTTCCCTGACATGAAGGTAAAATATGTTTCCGCAGAACAGTTTTTAACTGATTTTATTAATTCTCTGCGTGATAAAAACACGATGAATTTTAAAGCAGCCTACCGCTCAAATGACGTACTGTTAATTGATGATATTCACTTTCTTGAACAAAAAGAGGCAAGCCAGGAGGAATTTTTCCATACATTCAATGATCTTCACAATACAAACAGGCAGATTGTCATGACAAGCGACAGGGCGCCCAAGGATATTGCTTCTCTTGAGGACAGACTAAGGTCACGTCTTGAATGGGGGCTTGTCACAGATATCACCAAGCCGGATCTTGAAACAAGAATTGCCATACTTAAGAAATATTGTTCTCGGGAAAAAGTGACCATGCCTATATCTGATGATATATTTAATTTTATTGCAGTAAATTTTGCATCAAATATCCGTGAGCTTGAAGGGGCTTTTACAAGAGTTGTTGCTTATGCCTCGCTTACCAATACAAATCCAGGCATTGATAAAACAAGAGAAGTGCTTAAGGATATTCTGCCCGAAAACAAAGAGGTACAGATAAGCTCAGGCAGGATATTAAAAGAAGTGTCAAAATATTTTTCTGTTTCAATAAATGACCTTGCAAGCCCAAAAAGAAGTCAGCTGATTTCCCATGCAAGGCATATCGCAATGTATCTTTCAAGAGAGCTAACAAATTCTTCGCTTCCTAAAATTGGGAAAGACTGCGGAAACAGAGATCATCCTACTGTAATATATGCCATAAACAAGATTACGGTACTGATAAAAAGCGACAGGGCCGTCTATAATGAAGTTCAGGAGATAACAAACAGGATTAAAAATTTTGTTTAAATCCTGTTGATTGTTTGTTTATTATTTTTTTATTTAATCCTGATCTTTTAACAACAGTTTTAGTTTTTTGTTTATAATTTATTTTAACTGACATTTTTTTATAATTTTTATAATTTAATAAACAAAATCAGAGTGGTTTATAAACAGGATATTTTCACTTTTTTTACTTTTTTAATATTGTTTCAAATTAGTATAAACATTTTAAACAGGCTATTATCTCTACAATTAATATTTTTTAAATATTAAAATACATTATTGATATAATAATACAGGAAGTTTTTTTGGTTTTTTATAATTATTGTAATTATTTGTGAAATAAAAAAGATCTTGTGGTTTAAAACAGGAGTTGCAGCGTTAATAGCTGCCTTAATAGGAATATTTAAAACTGCTGCAGAACCTGACTGAACACTTGGAGCATATTATAATATAGTGATATTTGTGAATAATATTAATATTTATATTAATTAAAGAGGTTATTATGAAATTTCAATCAACACGAAACGATCTGCTTAACAAATTAAATTTTGCCAGCAGGATAGCTACTTCCAAAAGTCTGATATCTGCTTTAAGCGGAGTAATGATTGAAGCAAGCGACAAGCTGTATATATATAGTACAGATCTTGAAACCAGCATAAAATCAAGCATAAATGCAAACATAATTGAACAGGGCAGAGTAGTTGTACCGGCAAAAGTATTTATAAATATTTTAAAAAATTTTTCAGAATCAAAAATTGATGTTGAACTTGATATTAACACCAGCCAGCTCAGAGTCAGATGTGACAAAAGTATTTTTTCGCTAAATACTTTTGCAATTGATGAATATCCGGAGTTTCCGGTTATTTCTGAGAAGACAAAATTTTCTCTGGATTTTGACATATTCAAAAAACTGGCAGCAAGGGCTATAAAAGCTGCTTCAGGTGAAGACAGCAGGGCTATACTTACAGGGGTGTTAATTGAGATAGGAAAAAAAGAAATTAATGCAGAAAATGATAAGGAAAGCTCAAACTTTATAAAAATGGTTGGTACTGACAGCTACAGACTTTCTTGTGTGGAAGAAAAAATTGATTATCATGGAGAGCCAATCAAAGTGGTGGTACCATCAAAAGTGCTGGACAGTATTATTAAAAGTGATTTTAACGGAAAAATTATGGATATAAATATTGAAGAAAGCCAGATTAGTTTTTCGTTAAAAGACAATGAAGAGACCGGAACAGTCGTAATTTCGCGGCTGCTCTCCGGAAAGTTTCCTGAATACAAACAGCTGATACCAAAAAATTTCAGCCATAATATTATATTAAACAAAGAAAAGATACTGGAGGTCACAAGGAGGATATCTTCTATCGCCCAGGACAATATACCTGTCAAGATAGAGCTTTCAAGTGGCAAAATGACGGCCTCCATGAATATAAAGGAAGTTGGAAGCTCAAGCGAAGAATTTGAAATTTCTTATGGTGAGGAAAATATAGATATTGCGTTTAATCCGGTTTATTTTATTGACGGAGTCTCAATGATTGAGGGGGAGAATTTATTGTTTTCAATAGAAGAAACACTTAAACCTGTTTTAATAAGGCATGTCAGCGAAGAAGGATATCTGTATCTTTTAATGCCTATAAGAATATCATAGTAAAGCCGGCCAACAGGATATTGCCAAAAAATAAAAGATATATTTCTTTTTTTGTAAGCCTCAGCTCTTGCAGTGTTGACCATACTCTCCAAAATCTGGTTGCCGTTTTTCTGTAAAATAATTTATAAAAAAACAGAGCAATAAAATATGCATTATTTAAAAAAAATAACAGCAATAAAAATATGTATAATATAAAAAAACAGGCAATTAAAGAATACACGCCAGGGCGAAAAACAAAGACTTAAAAACATGTATGATTTAAAAAAAATTTAGCAGGGAAAATATGCAGGACAAGTATAAAAACAAAGCAATGAAAATA
>CAYNMO010000115.1:0-742 GCA_964398155.1 uncultured Actinomycetota bacterium
AAATAGATATATTCTTTTTTACTAAAAACATTTAATATCAAAATAACAACATTATCAAAAGTTTATTACATACTTTATAATAAAAAAAGGGGACAGTCCCCTTTTGAGCACGGTTTTAGCTATTTTAATTTGATGTTAAATCTTATGCCTGGTCTTTAAAGATATGGCGGATGTATGCCTGTCAGTATAATGCAATATTATTAATTACAGAGTTATTAAAAAGATAAAATTAAAATAATTATATAAAAGGAGTAAATGGTTTTATGAAGAACAAGCTTGTTATTGCTGCTTTCATATTAAGCATCCTGGCTCTCGCTGCCAGCGGAGTGTCCCTATGGATGCATACGGCGAATGCCAGAGGTGATACCGGCGATATCCAGTCAGACAGTGCTCCACCAGCAAATTCATTGGGAGCTCTTATGTTTGTGTGGCCCACCAGTTTCAATGCTAATTATAAACCCGAACCTTCTGTTTATTATATTGATATGAATAATATCAGATATGATGCTGATAACGGTTCTTTCTCTGAAGAAACAATAAATGGTGAGACGTATAATCTGTATATATTTATTTTGGATTCCCCTGTAACTGTTAAAAGCATTGGAGTAGCAGACTGGAAAACTAATGATATAGCTGAAGGGGTTTTGCTGGAGGGGGGTAATACTTACGAAATTACACCTAATGGAAGCATTGCAAAATTAAATTAGCGGGGGATATATCCATTGGTTTTTAAAATATCAGA
>CAYNMO010000115.1:752-3999 GCA_964398155.1 uncultured Actinomycetota bacterium
ATTTTTTAAACAAGATTGACACTTTACAAAAAAAGAGGGAAAAAATATATGAAATACGTCATTAAATATGCTCCTTTGTAGCAGGTAAATGAGTATAATTGCCAAAATTTATTATTTCAATATAGTTAGATATAAAGAAGTGGTCAGGCACGGATAATGCCGGGCCGCTTAACTTCCCAATTTTTTTACAAAACTCAGTGTCTTTCAATTTTAAAAGACAGCCTTTTGCCTTCAGCTCTTATAGTTCCTATAAAATATCTGCTATTTCCTGGCTGCCATTACTCATTGCAATAGTGCTTGCTGATGATATGTCCTTCTGGGCTTTTAAAGTAAATTTATCATACAGCATAAATATCACCTCTATATAATAATTTTGTTCCTCGGATTTTCGTTATATGTTTTTGCAAATTCCTCAAGATGCTTTTTTTGCTCACCAGTCAGATTTTCAGGAATTACTATTTTTATTTTGGCATGAAGATCCCCGGCTTCTGTGCTTTTAATAAGAGGCATTCCCTTGCCTTTGAGTCTCAAAGTCTTTCCTGACTGAGTTCCGGCAGGAAGTTTTACCAGGACATTTCCTGTAAAAGTAGGCACGTCAACAGAAGCACCAAAAATTGCCTCACTAATTGTCACGGGTAATTCACAGTAAAGATTATCTTCTTTTCTCGTAAAGAAATGATGCGGGCTTATTTCAATCATCAGATACAAATCACCTGACGCGCCTCCTGAACCGCTTTTTCCGCCTTCACCTGTTACTCTTATTTTCCCGCCATCCTTGATTCCCTTCGGAATTTTTACATCTATTGTCCTTAATTTGCCATCCTGGCTTTGAAGTTTTAAAGACCTCTCTGTTCCGTAAAAGACTTCTCTTAAAGTAATTGTAAGCTTTGATTCAACGTCCTGTCCTTTCTCCTCAGTTCTCCTGCCCCTCCAGCCCGTTCTCTGGTTTTGTTTACCGCCAGAATCCTGGCCGCTTTTGGAAGATGAAAAATCCTGGAACCTTGAATCAGATCCCCTTCCAAAAAAAGTTTCAAAAAAATCTGAGAAATCACTTCCAAGATCTCCATAGTCAAAGCCTGCACCGCTGAAATTATTTGGTCCTCCGGCTTGAGCATTTTGCCATTGAGCTCCTCCCGGCCATCCACCTCCGGCACCCGCGCCTGATCTTGAATAAGCTTTCCAGTTTGAACCCAGCTGATCATATCTTGAACGCTTGTCAGGATCTTTTAAAACTTCATAAGCTTCACCTATCCCCTTAAATTTCTCTGTGGCTTCTGGATTATTCCTGTTGGCATCCGGATGGTACTGCTTTGCAAGCTTTCGATATGACTTTTTTATTTCATCCTGAGTAGCATTTTTACTTACTCCTAAAAGTTTATAGTAATCTTTATAGTCAACCATTTTATAATCACCCTGAATTTTTTATTTTATATAAAACACCTGCCCATGCTTACTAAAGCAATGGGCAGGATTAAATCTTTAATTACCTTACAACTTCTTAAATATACTAATTTTTTTCGTCCTTGGCTTCAAACTCTGCATCTATTACATCGTCTTCCGGTTTGCTTCCGCCAGATGGCTGTTCTCCTGCTCCTGCACTGCCTGCAGCTCCTCCAGGACCTGCGTTCTGTGCTCCTGCTCCGGCATTTGCACTTGACTGCTTGTACATAAGTGTCGAAAGTTCTCCAACAATTTTTTCAAGCTCATCAGTGCTTTTTTTGATGTCTTCAGTATTTTCACCTTCAAGTACTTTCTTTAAAGACTCAATCTGAGCTGTTATTTTGCTCTTCATGTCTGCCGGTGCTTTGTCGCCAAATTCTTTTACCGACTTTTCAGTCTGATAAATAAGGTTATCGGCTCTGTTTTTGGCCTCAATTAACTCTTTTTTCTTTTTGTCCTGCTCAGCATTGGCTTCGGCTTCCCTTACCATTTTGTTTATTTCGTCCTCATTTAAATGGGATGTTGCCGTAATGGTAATCTTCTGCTCTTTACCTGTAGCCATATCTTTGGCGAGTACATTTACTATTCCGTTTGCATCTATGTCAAACCCGACTTCAATCTGAGGTATTCCTCTTGGTGAAGGAGGAATTCCGTCAAGCCTGAAATTTCCTATAGTCTTGTTATCTCTTGCAAATTCTCTTTCCCCCTGAAGAACATGAATATCCACACTGGTCTGATTGTCAGCCGCAGTTGTAAATATTTCACTTTTCTTTGTCGGAATAGTAGTGTTTCTCTCAATTAATTTTGTCATAACGCCGCCAAGAGTCTCGATTCCAAGAGCTAATGGAGTTACATCAAGAAGAACAACGTCTTTTACGTCTCCTTTTAAGACACCTGACTGAATGGCTGCACCTACTGCAACTACTTCATCCGGGTTAACGCTCTTGTTTGGCTCTTTGCCTGTAATGCTTTTAACAAGCTCCTGAATAACAGGCATTCTTGTTGAACCTCCTACAAGAATTACTTCATTTATTTCAGATATTTTAAAACCTGAATCAGCAAGTGCTTTTTCCATTGGAGTTTTGCACCTGTCTGTCAGATCCGCTGTAATCTGCTCAAATTTGGCTCTTGTCAGCTTGACTTCAAGATGCTTTGGGCCATTTGCATCTGCAGTTATAAATGGAAGACTTACATTAGTCTCCATGACGCTTGAAAGCTCTATTTTGGCTTTTTCAGATGACTCGATAAGTCTCTGAAGTGCCTGCCTGTCGCTTCTAAGGTCAATTCCCTGCTCTTTTTTAAACTCATCGGCAAGATAATTCATAATCCTGTTATCATAATCATCTCCGCCAAGATGCATGTCGCCATGGCTTGACTTTACTTCAAAAACGCCTTCTCCGACTTCAAGTACTGAAACGTCAAATGTTCCTCCGCCAAGATCAAATACAAGTATTTTTTCCTCTTTTTTCTTGTCAAGGCCATATGCAAGTGCTGCTGCAGTTGGCTCGTTAATTATCCTTAAAACATTAAGCCCGGCAATCTTTCCGGCATTTTTTGTTGCCTGTCTTTGCGAATCATTAAAGTAAGCAGGCACAGTTATAACTGCATCTGTTACTTCAGTCCCAAGATAAGCCTCAGCATCTGCTTTTAACTTCTGGAGTATCATTGAAGAAATTTCTTCAGGAGTATACTCCCTTTCATTTAATTTAATGTTTGCAAGACCGCCTTTGCCGTCAATTACTGTATAAGAAATAGTTTTTCTCTCACTTACAACTTCGTCATATTTTCGGCCTATAAATCTTTTAAT
>CAYNMO010000115.1:4009-6045 GCA_964398155.1 uncultured Actinomycetota bacterium
TGAATAAATTGTGTTTTCAGGATTAAGAGCGCCCTGTCTTTTCGCCAACTGTCCGACAAGCCTTTCTCCCTTTTTTGTGAATGCCACAACAGAAGGAGTAGTCCTGCCTCCTTCACTATTTGTAATAACTGTAGGGCTTCCGCCTTCCATAACTGCTATACAAGAGTTTGTTGTTCCTAAATCAATTCCGACTGCTTTTCCCATAATAAATCAACCTTTCCTTTTAAATTTTTTATAACCTTTAAAACCTTATGCTTCTAAAAAATGTTTAATCTGAAAACAGATCAGATCCCACCCAAATACTTCTACTTCATGTCCTGCGCTTCATCCTCGCTCTTCCTGAGGCTTTGCTCGCTTCTTGCAAGATAATTCTTAAAGCAAAAAACTACATCTTCCGGACATCTGTCCAAAATAACTATATCTCTTCTTTTAATTAAAATGATAATGGATCTCAAATTCATTCCATGCTCATACATTAGCTCCCTGACATATTCAAGCCAGTTTATATCTTCTTTCGAGTAATACCTTTTTCTGCCTCTGCGAAACGGGCACACCAGACTGAACTTCTCATAATAATAGAGAGTTCGGCTGTTGATACCTAAAAACTCTGCAACCAGCTCTATCGGGTAACTTTTGTCAGCTTCATTAAACAAATTTGCACCAGTCCTTCATAATAATAAACAAATTCTAAACAATAATAAAATAATTGTCAACAATATACTAAAAGTTTTTTCTTAAAACATTAAATATCTTTTTCACTTTAATTGCTAAATTATTTTACGTATACTTTATATGTTTTTTGAAAAATAGCAATACATGTTAATAAAAAAAATAAATACTTACTTTTTTTATAATTTCTACTAAAATATAAAATTACTTGCAGCTGTTTTGGGCATAAATAAAACAGTGCCTGCTAAAGGCAGTTTAGTGTTTGGACTGTCTTTAGATATTGCGTTTTAAGCTGGCATGCAGGGTGTCTGGTTCTATTAAATTACTTTTAATATCATAATATTTATTATTTTCATGGAAGAGCCATCAGGTTTTTTTTTAAAAAGCCAGAGAAAGATCGTTAATCAGGTAATACTTGCCTTTGCCGGGGTTATACTGGCCGGGGCATTAATTCTTATGCTTCCCGTTATGACCCACGGACATAAGGTAAGCTTTATTGATGCTCTTTTTACATCTACTTCGGCAACCTGTGTAACGGGCCTGATTGTTCAGGATACCGCTACATTTTTTACTCCATTTGGCAAATCAATAATACTTGTACTTATCCAGATGGGCGGACTCGGCATTATGACTGTTACGTCAATATTCGGGATAATCCTTGGAAGAAAAATAAATCTTGGTGACAGGTTTTATCTTAAGACAAGTTTCGGTGCAGATAATCCTTTCAGCGCTGCAAAATTTTTCCTTATTATTGCCATTACAACTATAATAATAGAACTCACTGGTGCTCTTGCAATTACATCAGCACTGTTTTTTAAATTCGGGCAGACTTTAAAATATTCTTTTATTTCGGGAGTCTTTCATAGTGTCAGTGCTTTTAATAATGCAGGTTTTTCTCTTTATACAAAAAATCTTGAAGATTTTATAAGCGATCCCACTTTCAGCATCACAATAATGCTTCTAATTATATTTGGAGGTATTGGATTTTCAGTTATTTCTGAGTTTATAGAGTACAAGAGAGTCAGAAAAATTTCCCTTCACACAAAAATTGTATTAATCGTTACATCTTTTTTAATAGTTGCCGGTGCCCTGGCATTTTATCTGGTAGAATTTAATAACCCAAATTCAATCGGAGGGATGTCAACCGGAACAAAAGTACTTGCGAGCTTCTTCCAGTCAGTAACCCCGAGAACGGCAGGATTTAACACTGTAAAGATGACCGCTTTAAGCGAAGCGACACTTTTTATTATGGTAATTTTAATGTTCATAGGGGCTTCTCCCGGAGGAACAGGCGGAGGTATAAAGACTACTACTTTTGCTTCAATTTCATTGGCAGGCTTTTATTCTTTTAGAGGGCAAAAAAATAT
>CAYNMO010000115.1:6055-7759 GCA_964398155.1 uncultured Actinomycetota bacterium
CCCTTTTTAAAAGAAAAATTCCTCAGCAGATAATATTTCGTTCTCTTACTCTGACAATGACAGCTTTGCTTCTTGTGCTGTCAGCCACAACAGCTATAGTGCTTATTGAAAAAACAAGTTTCATAAATACTGTTTTTGAGGTAACTTCTGCATTTGGAACTGTCGGTTTGTCAACCGGCATGACTCCCGGATTATCTGTTGCCAGTAAATACATTCTTATTATCTGCATGTTTATCGGTAGAGTTGGCATAAGTTCACTTTCACTTATAATAGCCTCAAGAGTTTTACCTGAAAAAATAGGAAGGCCGGAGGAATCAATATCTATAGGATGATGCAGATTATTTTTATCATTAATTTTATTATAATAAAAAAAACAAACATGGAAATATGAAAAAATCATTTTTAATTATAGGGCTCGGAAGGTTTGGAATCAGTCTGGCAAGGACTTTGACAAAGGAAGGCCATTCAGTTCTTGGTATTGACAATGACGATATCGTAATACAAAAATTTTCTTTTGAAATAGATAATGTCATGAAGCTTGATGCCACGGATTCTGAGGTACTTGACAGTCTTGGAATTGCTGATTTTGAAGCTGTCATCATAAGCATAGGTGAAAAATATATACAAAATTCCATACTTGCCACTCTTCTTGTAAAAGAAAAGGGCGCAAAGAAGATAATTGCCAAAGCCGGAACCAAAGTTCAGGGGAAAGTCCTCTCCAAGGTTGGAGCGGATATGGTTGTTTTCCCTGAAAAAGACATGGGCCAGAGAATAGGCAAGATTTTGAGCAGCCACAACATTATTGATTTTATAGAACTAAACTCAGATATTACCATTCTTGAACTAAAAACTCCTGATCTGATGGCTGATAAGAACCTGATTGAATTAAACCTTAGACAGAAATACGGAGTTACCATAATAAGCGTAAAAAATTCTGACGGTATTGTTAAGACACCTCCCGACGTAAAATATAAATTTCAACCGGAAGATATTCTGACGCTGATAGGCGAAAATAAACTGCTTAAAAAACTTCATCTGATAGAATTTTAGCAGAATATAAATTTTTATCGGCTTTTTAGGGCTCTTTACATCCATAGGAAAATTATTTTAAAAAAATTTGTTTTGCATGATAACTAAGGAGCGAAGATAAAAGAGCTTAAAACATTATTTAAATATTTCAATATGCACAGAATGGAAATGTCTCTGAGCATTTTGTTTATTTTTTTTACCGGAATTATTTCCCTTTTGGCACCATGGGTGCTAAGACTTGCCATTGACAGCATAAAGACTGAAACAATTGCCAATAACCTTCTGAAGTTTTCAGGATTTTTACTTGTAATTGCCCTTGCCGAAGGCATATTCAGATTTTATATGAGAAAAATCCTCATTGGGGTTTCCAGAAAAATCGAGTACAGCTTAAGACTTGATCTCTTTGCGCACATGCAGACACTTGATATATTCTATTTTTCAGGTAATCGTACAGGCGGTATCATGGCTCTTCTGACCAATGATCTTGAAGCTGTCAGGAATTTTCTCGGCCCTGGTATAATGAATCTTTTTAGTACAATTTTTGTTTTTATATCCACCCTCACAGTAATGTTTATAATTAAATAAAAACTTACCCTTTAAACTTTGATGGCTATGCCTATTCTGCCTTTTAATGTATGGAAAATTAGCTGCGTGCTCAAAAAAAAAAAAAAAAGA
>CAYNMO010000116.1:0-7757 GCA_964398155.1 uncultured Actinomycetota bacterium
AATACAAGAAAAGGCCTTTTAAGAATTTTTAATGCTTTTGGATTTATAACATCCTTAATTCTTGTAAGAGCATTCATGTGACTGGATTCACCCATAATCTGCATCAGCTCATCAATTTTAGCCCGTCTGTTCTCAAGAAGATAATAGATTACTTTGCGGCTGCCCGCATCCAGCTCACCTGCAAGCCTGTCAATTTTTTCATCGCTTATCTCTAGTCCTTTAACCATATTTATCCTCGTTATAAATAAAAAATATTTTCAGACTTTTGCATCAATTATTTTAGTTTTATTTCCAAGCATGGGACTAACCCAGTTGCAATTCGAGCAGCCCTTTTCTAAAAGTTCTTTGGCCGGAGCTTCTTTTCCGCATTTTGGACACACTTCTGTCTCCGGGTCTAAATCCGCCAGATTATTAACAATCTCATTAAGCGGACCAATCCACTCTTCTATTTCTCCACCTGCAAATGAAACTGCTTTTTTTACATTATCAGACTGATATATTACATCAAGAACTTTCTCTTTACTGTTGCTTAGGCCGCTTGTTTTTCTTGTCTCTATATTAATACTAATTACTTTGTTTGTATAAACATCAAAAATGATTCTTTTCTCAAAATCATACCACCATATTAATCTTTTATCTGTAAGAAAAAGATGCCCGGATCTCCAGGTATCCTGGGCAATTCCATCAGAAGGCATTAAATACCAGATTTTCTCTCCCCAGTTTAAAACACTTTCATTATCCATAAGCAAAGTTGTAATCTGTAAATCTGACAGCTTTGAAACATCAGAAATTTTTTCCAGAGAAAAACCCCTGGCTTCTATATTTTGCACAATGGCATCTTTTAAAATTTCTGCCTGCGCAGCGCTGAATCTGTGAACTGCTTTCTTGCTGTCTATAAGACAGATTACCTTCTTTTTCTCTTTGGTAAAATAAGCTTCCTCTTTAATTGCCAGTGCTTTTATTTCTTCAAGTGGTATCTGAAATATTATTTCGTCAAAATCCTGACGATACAGAATAAGCCTTTTGCCTGTAAGATAAAAAAACCCGGGTTTCCAGGCGTTATATATTCCCTTGTTATAATAATAGGAACCAAACATTTTAAGAGCAATATCTTCGTCCTTAATCAAAGCTGGGAGGTATTTCTTTCTGTGTTCACTCTCCCATGCTCTGGTCTGAGTATCCCATGCCTGCATTACACCGTATTTAAGCATTGTTTCCATTCCTGCTATGGCTGCTCTCAGATTAACACCAATTAAAGGTATGCCTGCAACAGAAATGATAATATCAGCATTAAGAACAAGACCTTTATCTAAAATGCGGTCAAGTAAATCAACTAAAGTAGCATGCGTATCTCTGGTGGGCTCCATTTTTATATCCTATACAAAACTGTATGGCGGCCAGGGACCCGTATATCGAACAAAAAATCCCTCAATGCTGTTAATTTTCTCTAATTCATCTCCAAGCAGTCTGCTCTTTTCTTTTGGAAGCAGGCATGAGAGGTTAAGCAGCATTTGCCTGTCATTTTCAACTTTTTTGGTTTTTTCAATCTTAATATCGTCCACACAATTTTTTATTTTTTCATAAAAATCTTTAAAATATTTTTCTGAAGTTATTTCTATTTCTTTTTTTAACAAGTTTTCAAGTTTTTGCCTGTACATGTAAGCAAGACCTTTGGATTTGGACTTTATCTCCTCATTTAATCTATTAATCTCCGCATTGTCTTCTATCAGTTTTTCCCCTATTACCTTGGGATCCCAGGATATCTGAACGCCATATTCAGCTTTATTTTCAATTCTGGCTATTTTTTGCTTTAAATTTTCATAATCATCTTTAATCCAGTTTATTAAATTATCTTCCGGAGTTACTCCGGACTCACCCTTGATTATAGTATCAAATCCCAGCGGGAGCACAGTTCCAAATTGCTCCAGTGCAGCTTCAACAACTTTCTCATGAGCAGTAGCCCATGCTTTAACTATCTCTTTATCTTCTGATTTGTAAGGCTCGATCATGCAGCTGTGAATTACAGCTGATAAATCTTTATAAGAAACAGAATAAACATAATTATTTTCCAAGCCCATATTACCAAAATCCGCCTCTGCGTTACCGGCGGCTATGCAATAAACATAAATTGCCTTTTCTGTTTTAGAGTCCACGTTTTCTTCTATCTTCAAATTCCCTTCTCCTCCACTTCTTTTTTCCACTTTTGAGGATTTATCATCTTGTCTATTACATCATCTACTATGCTGTCGAGTCCGTCTCTTACAGATTTAACTGATTCCGTAACACCCTGCTCTTTTTTTATTTCCTCAATAGCAGTATCCAGATCCATGAGTGCTGCGCCCAGTCTCTCAAGCTCTTCTTCCGACAGGCTGCCCCCCTCCATGCGCTTCATTGCCTGCAGGTTGAGAGCGTCTTTAATTATTTCAACTAAAGCTATGACCAGGCCTAAAACTCCATGCTTTAAATTATTTTCATCAATATCAATTGGCACTTATTGCAAGCCTCCGGTTAAAAATTTAAAATCAGCAACCTCAGGTTATTGATTTTGTCTTTAGTTTTGCACTTTGCCAGCCGCACCAAGGACATCCCTCGTTTAGCAAATCATCCTTAGGTACTTTTTTGCCGCATTTAGGACATTCCTCTTTGCCTTTAGCGGCTTCCTTCCATGCCGCAGTTTCATAATTGGTGCCTGAAGGAAATTCCAGGCCGTAATTTGCAGCTGTTTCAAAAGAAGCCAGAGCGGCTCTTATCTTTATGCCAAGCAACTCTACTCCTGCCACTGATATGGCAATATCAGCATTTATTACCAGCCCCTTATCCAGAATTCTGTCTATTATATCAACCAGAGTACTGTCTCTGTCTTTAATTGCCTCTAAAGCCATTTTCTGCTCCTGCTGTGTTTTGCTTTATGGAATTTAATTGCTGTCGCCATCTACCGAATCCATTCTCTTTCTCATTGCCTTTCTGTCAAAACTCTGAATATTCCCATCAGCATCTACATTGACTTCATATAGCGCAAGAATATCCATCTGATCTGGAACAGAATGTTTCTCAATCAATTCAATAGTTATTATCCATCCTTCTCCATCTTTTTTGACACTTTTGGTAGTAGAAAGATCCAGCCCTGTTAATTTATTTAACTCTTTTCGAGTCTGATCAATTAATACCCCTAAAGTCTTTGCCATTTTAATGCTCCTTTTTTAACGCTGCTATTGTTTTAAGTTATTTTCCAATTGCTAATTTTTAATAAACCTTGTTGTGGTAACAATCCGATAAAAAAAATTATTTTATGGCCCATTTACATATTCTTTAATGCTGATTTTTTTCACTTTCATTTCTTTCATCCAGCCTGTCAAGCAGGATCGTTTCTTCTCTATCGTATTGTTCTTCTGTAATCTCTTCTGCCTCGAGCATCATCTGAAGTTTTAATAGTTTCTCCTTGATCATGCCTTCCCCGGAATATTCCTGATTAGCCATGTCGTTTATTTTTTCAAGAATATTTTTGGAGATAGTAACAGTCGGCTCAATAAATATTTTTGATAATAATTCAAACACCATTTCGGCTCCTTGCTCTAATATAAAAAAACTGCCCCTCAGATATCTTCTGAGAATACAATATCGTATCTCTAAATATTAATTACGAGATTAACAAAATTAAATGGCGGTACTGTTCCAATGTATCTTAATTTCATAACATTGCTGTATTTTGCTTCAAGCATATTAACTTTTTCATCAAATTCTGCTTCTTTATCTTTTTGGATTAAAAACGCGGCATTTAAAACCATCATTTCGTAGTAGCTGTCATTATTTTTAACTTCTACCGCTAATTGGGATAAAGTATCCAATATGTCTTTTTTATAGGACTCTCTTTCTTTTTGAAGTGCATTCTCAACCATTTCCCCTATTTTCATTCGCTGAAAATAGGTTTTCTCTGGAGGAATTGTGCTTATCTGCTCTTTTAGAGCTACTATATTTTTATATTTTTTCATTATTTCTTTAAATATAACATCTTCAATCAGAATTGCTTTGAGCCCTAATTCCTTCTTGTCTTTCATTTTAGCAAATAAATCCTTAAATCTGTCATATTCTTTTTCAAGTATCATAGTAACGGCTTTTTCATTTGCCGCAATAGTTGCAAATCTGACCGGCAAAACAATATGCTCTTTCATAACTTCTTCTATTGCTTTTTCATGTGCAACCAGGTTCTCTCTCGAAGCCCTGTATTTGCTCATAAGACTATCACTTATAACTGCAGCCACACCATTAAAACATACAGTGTATAATTCTTTTTCTTTATCACCAAATCCGATATAATTAAAGGTTTTTTTTGCTTCGGTCTCTATTATGCAGTAAATATATTTATCTTCTCTTAATTCTGTGTCCATATTATTTTATCTCTTTATCTTTTGGATTTAATTAATACCCGCTTATGCAAATTAAGTAAACAACTCGATATAGACTATCTAAAATAAAAACATATTTTATTTTTGCCATTCTTCCTGATAAATAACAATATTGACAAAGTTAAATACAGGGAAAGGACCAGAATACATAAATTTTATTCTGCCTTTATATGCCTCACTTAAATCATCCATTATATTATCAAATTCTTTTTCTCTGCCTCTGTCCACAAGAAAAGCGGAATCCATCAGCACTTCGTCTCTTGCACTTTCTTTAAGCTTGTAATCCTTGGATGCTTTTCTCAGGGGCAATAATATTTTTTCAACTTCCAGATCTTTTTTATTTTGCAATGCCTCTTTTACCATTTTACCAACCTTGTTTTTGGCATGAACAGTACCCTGATTTAAATCATTTTGAATTTTTTCTTTTTCCGTGTTAATTTTTTTATTATCCTTTAGGATTTCTTTGAAAATAATATCCATATCTTCCCACAAACCCTTAACGCTTAATTCTACTTTGTGCTCTACATCTGTCAGTAAATTCTTGAATTCTTTATACCTTCGCTCAAGCAGATCTCTTACTGAGTCAGCATTGGCGGCAATAGTACCAAACCTGACAGGAAGAACGCTGTCATATTCTTTCATAACTTCTTCAATAACTTTTTCGTGGGCCATTACATCTTCTTTATTGACAACAAATTTTTGAATAGGACAGCTGCTGACAACCATGCTTAAATCATCACAGCTGATAGTAAGAACTTCATCGCTTCTTCCACCAATGCCGATTGGCCCAAAATTTCTTTCATATTGAGAAGATATAATGCAGTAAATATATTTACCATCTTTTTCCATGTCAGTTCCTCAGACTTATCAGTATTGAATTTCGCTTATATTCTTCCATGTCAAAAGAAAATATGTCTTTATGGCTCTCCTGGCTGCAGGCCTCCATATAATCGTTTAATATCTTATAAGCTTTTATTACTTCATTAAATTCACTTTCCGCACTCGGATTATCCGTATTTTTATCAGGATGCAGCTTAAGAGTTAATTTTTTGTATAAACTGACTATCTCATTTCTTGAAACAAAGCTATCCGGAAGACCGATCTTTTTTCCTGCCCAGTCCAAATCTTCAAATTTAATATTGTTAATTTCAACAGTATAAAAGCTATACGGAGGAAGTGGTCCGACACATCTGAAATTTAATTTTTCATCAAACTTTGTGTCTGTATCCAATATCCTCTTATCAAAATCATTTTGATTATTTTTGTTAATTAAAAAAGCAGCATTAAGAATCATTCTGTCATCCATAAGTACATGGGATTTAGAACTAACCAAGTATTCTTCAAAACAATCCTTTATTTTAAAAGCATATTCTTCTGTTTTTCTGTCCAGCTCTTTCTTGACAGCCATACCTAATTTTATCTGATCATCTGTATTTACCTCTTTGGAATTATAAGAAATACTTTCTTTCAGTGCTTTTATTTCTTCTTTTTCACCTATTTCCTTAAGTGTTGCACCAAAATCACTCCAGGTAACAGCAACATCTATTTCTACTTTGTCCTTTATCTTTTCCATAATATTTCCAAAAAGAACATTTCCTTTTTTTAAAATATCTGTTACTTCATCGGTGTCTGCTGCCCATGTCCCCAGTTTTATGGGAATAACTGTAAATTTTAAGCTCATAATTTTTTCAATAATCTCCTGATGTTTTACCAGAAGCCTTGCCAGATATTCCCTGCCCCTTGAAACATAATCAACTATCTCCGAATCACTTACAACAGCGGCATAATTATTATAAGGTACTGCGTAAACTGCATTATTATCTGCAGACAAACCGGCTGAATTCAATATGGACAAATTATTGTCAGAATTGATAATTCCATAGATGTATCTGCTTTTTTTAGAAGCCCCTTTTATCACTTTGTTCTCCTGCCAGAACAAGAGCATCTTTAAAATATTTCATGGAAATTTCAAATTTTTGCTTTTTGCCGGACTCTATGGTTTTTTTGTTTATCTGATCTCTTATTGCAAGCATGGATGCCTTGAGACATATGAATTTGATATCAGAGCCCACTTTTCCTTCGGTTTCTCTGGAAAGAAACTTAAAATCAACATCTGCCGCAAGAGGTTTCTTTTGTGTATGAATTTTAAATATTTTCATATTATCTCTTTAATTATCCTAATTCATCAATAATTTTTCTCTTGTTTTTTCATCCGGAGAAGGCATCTCAAGCAGCAGGTCAAACCTTACGCTTCTAAGTATTGCGGGATCCAGTAAATCCAGTCTGTTGGTAGCTGCCAGAACAACGACCTCTTTAAGCTCTTCTACGCCATCCATTTCAATTAAAAATTGCGTTATGATTCTTTCTTCCATATTGGAGCCTGAAGTACTTCGTCTTGGTATAAGGCCGTCTATTTCATCAAAAAATAAAATCGTCGGAGAAACCTGTTTTGCTTTCTTGAAAATCTCGTGAATTTTCTTTTCACTTTCACCCATATATTTTGAAATAAGAAAGCTTCCTCTTACAGAAATAAAATTAGCTCCGCATTCATTGGCCACAGCTTTAGCCAGAAGGGTTTTTCCTGTTCCTGGCGCTCCATATAGCAAAATTCCCTTAGGTGGATAAGTATTTAATTCTTTAAAAGTATTGAAATATTTAATAGGCCACTCTATTGACTCTTTTAACTCCTGTTTTATGCTTTCAAGACCTCCCACATCGTCCCATTTTACATCCGGAATTTCGACAAAAACTTCCCTTATTGCTGAAGGTTCAACCTCCTTCATTGCTTCCAGAAAATTGTCCATATTGATCTCAAGCTTCATAAGATCTTCATATGGAATTTCTGCCATTTCAAAATCAATATCAGGTAAAATTTTTCTTAATGCAAGCATGGCTGCTTCTCTTGAAAGTGCTTCAAGATCGGCGCCGACAAAACCATGAGTTATCTCGCTTAATTTATTTAAGTTTACGTCATCAGCAAGAGGCATGCCTCTTGTATGAATCTGGAGTATTTCAAGTCTCCCCTTTTTATCAGGGGTATCTATGGAAATTTCCCTGTCAAATCTGCCTGGCCGTCTTAATGCCGGGTCAATTGTGTCCGGGATATTTGTTGCTGCTATTACTATTACCTGCCCTCGAGATTCAAGTCCGTCCATTAGCGACAGAAGCTGAGCAACAACTCTTCTCTCAACCTGTTTTTCTCCACCCATATCCTCTCTTTTGGGAGCTATGGCATCAATTTCATCTATAAATATTATTGCCGGTGCATGCTTTTGAGCATCTTCAAACAAACTCCTTAGGCGCCCCTCTGATTCACCGTAAAATTTGCCCATTATCTCAGGACCCTGAATATGA
>CAYNMO010000117.1:0-4769 GCA_964398155.1 uncultured Actinomycetota bacterium
AAAATAACTTCAGTTGATAAGGCAAATGTATTGGAAAGCTCAAGATTTTGGAGAGAAACAGTAATAAATATACATAAAGAGTTTAAAGAAGTTGAGCTGAACCACATGTATGTAGATAATACCTCCATGCAGCTTATCAGAAACCCTCGACAGTTTGATGTAATTGTTACATCAAATATGTTTGGTGATATATTGAGTGATGAAACAGCAATGATTTCCGGCTCCATCGGCCTGCTTCCAAGTGCATCTTTAAGAGAAGACAGCTTTGGAATGTATGAGCCAATTCATGGAAGTGCTCCCGATATATCCGGGCAGGGAAAAGCAAACCCAATAGCACAGATATTATCGTTAGCACTGCTTTTCAGATACAGCCTTAATTTATCGGCCAAGGCAGACCTGATTGAGAAAGCTGTAAACACGGTTCTTGAGAAGGGCTTTAGAACAGCAGATATTTATTTTGGTGAAACCAGCCTTGTTTCAACAGCTGAAATGGGTGCCCTGATATTAAAAGAGATTAAAGAACTTAAATAATTAAATTAGGAGCTTACATGACTGAAAAAATATTTATTTTTGATACCACCCTTAGAGACGGGACTCAGGGAGAAAGCATTTCTTTATCAGTAAGAGACAAACTACAGATAATAGAAAAGCTTGATGAATCAGGGGTGGATTATATTGAAGTAGGGTTTCCTGCATCTAATCCCAAAGATGAAGAACTGTTTGGAATTTTAAAAAATAAAAAATACAGCTATTCAAAGGTAGTTGCTTTTGGCAGAACTCAATACAAAAATGTATCTGCCAAAGATGATGAAAATATAAAAATGCTGATAGCTGCTCAGGCAGATGCAGTATGTATATTTGGCAAGTCCTCGTCTTTTCATGTTGGAAAAGTTATTGAGACAACGCTTGAAAATAATATTGAAATGATTTTTGATTCAGTCAGGTATTTAAAAAATAATGTAGCAGAAGTAATATTTGACGGTGAGCATTTTTTTGACGGCTACAGGGAAAATCCGCAGTATGCTATTAAGACTTTAAAAGCCGCACAGGATGCAGGTGCTGATTTTGTTGTTTTATGTGATACAAACGGCGGGATACTTCCTATGGAAATATACGCGGTTCTTGAAAATGTTTTAAAGGAAATAAATATTCCAGTTGGTGTTCATTATCATAATGACAGCGGCTGTGCCGTTGCTAACTCTATCATATCTGTTTCTCTTGGATCAAAAATGGTGCAGGGGACCATTAATGGATATGGGGAGAGAGCCGGCAACGCAGATTTATGCCAGATAATCCCAAATATTGAAATAAAGCTGGGAAAACAATGCCTAAGAAAAGACAGCATAATGCATCTGACAAGCCTTTCTAGATTTGTAGCAGAAGTAGCAAATCAGGTTCCTTCAAACCACCAGCCCTTTGTCGGTAACAGTGCTTTTGCCCATAAAGCAGGGATGCATGTAAGCGGAGTAAGCAAGTTTCCAAAAGCTTTTGAGCATATTTCGCCAGAATTGGTAGGCAATAAAATAAGAATTCTGATAAGTGAACTTTCAGGAAAAAAATCAATCCTGATTAAGGCGCATGAATTTGGAGTAGATCTTGAAAATAATCCAAAGATAGTAAGCGATATTCTTGATAAAGTTCAAAAAATGGAGCATGAAGGATATCAGTTCGAGGCTGCAGATGCAAGTTTTGAACTTATGGTAAAGTCACTGGCAGGAGTAAAAAAAGAATATTTTACTTTGGAAAGCTTCAGAGTTCTTAATGAGAAAAGAGAAAGTGGGGAGATGCTTTCGGAGGCAACGGTAAAAATTCTCATAAATAATGAAAGATTTATTGAGACCGGAGAAGGTGATGGTCCTGTAAATGCACTCGATATGGCTTTGAGAAAAGCATTGTCAAGATACTATCCCATGCAGGACAGAATAAAACTAACTGATTTTAAGGTAAGAGTACTTAATGAAAAAAAAGGAACAGGAGCAGTTGTAAGAGTTTTAATAGAATCATCAGATGGTGAAAACAGCTGGGGAACTATCGGGGTGTCCGAAAACATAATTGAGGCAAGCTGGCAGGCTTTGCAGGACAGCATAATATATGGTCTGGATAATCTGAGCAAATAAATGGAAAATAACCTGAACACAATAATCGAAGGACTTCTTGAAAATTTTAAGAATGACAGGCTGTCCAAAGAAGATTTTAAAACAAAAATAAAAGAAATCTATTTTGAAGATATAGGATTTGCAAAAATTGATCACCACAGAAAGCTAAGAAGAGGATTTACTGAGGTGATTTATGGTGCTAATAAAACTTCTTTTCAGATTCTTGAAATTGCCAAAAAAATGTTAAAGTATTCAGATACATTGCTTATTACAAGAACAAACAGAGAAGTATTTAATTTGCTAAATGAAGAAATAGACAATCTTAACTATCTTGAAGATGCTCAGATAATTTATATGAAAAGCAAAAATCATGATCTTTCGCTCAAGGAAGGTATTGTAATTGTGGCTGCAGGAACTTCAGATATACCTGTTGCCGAAGAAGCGTACATGACGAGTTATTTAATGGAAAATAATGTAAAAAAAATTTATGATGTAGGAATTGCCGGTATCCACAGGCTTATCAGTTACAAGGATGAACTTTTAAAAGCAAATGTTATTGTTGCTGTTGCCGGTATGGAAGGTGCACTGCCAGGGCTTGTAAGCTCACTTGTCGAGTGTCCGGTGATAGGTGTTCCGACGAGTGTCGGTTATGGTGCCGGATTTAACGGGATATCGCCTTTGCTAACGATGCTTAATTCCTGCAGCCCCGGATTATCTGTGGTTAATATTGATAATGGCTTTGGAGCAGGATATATTGCCGCATTAATTAACAGAAAAATATTCCCCAAAGAGCAGTAAATTAAATAAATCTTTTTACTGTTTTTAGTACTTATCTAAACTGAAATTATCAGTAATATATTAATATTTAATATTATGTTTATAATAATTTCTCAATTTAATAATTTATAACTTTAATTAGCAGGTTATTTTCTCTATAATGAAATATCAGATTTGAATAATATAATTAAAACAAAATAAAATTTTAAAAAATGGTAGAAGAAATTAAGGAAGCAGTATTACTTAAAATTGGTGATTTGCTTGTAAAGAGCAATATTATAAGCAATGCTCAGCTCGTAGAAGTGCTTGAAATCCAGAAGACGAGCAATAAAAAGATAGGAGAAATATTAATAGAAAACAGCTATATTTCAGAACAGGAATTCAAAGAGTTTCTTGCTATACAAAAAGGGTATAAACAAATAAATCTGGTAAAGATCTCCAGCGATATAGATATAAGCGCTTCAAACCTGTTAACAAAAGAATATGCGATGAAAGCCAAGGTATTTCCATTTAAATTTGAATCGGACAGACTGGCAATCGCAACGATTGATCCTCTTGACATATATTTAAATGATGAGATAAGAATGCTTACGAGCTATGAAGTTGAGCCATATATTTCCACAAAAAAAGATATCGAAGCAGCAATAAAAACATATATGTCTGATGAATACAGCCTTCAGGAAGTTGAAGAAATAACAAAAGACATTGATTTTTCGATAGATGAAGATATTGACGAAGAAATAGGAGTTCAAAAAAATCCACTGGTCAGACTTGCAAATCAAATTGTTTTAAAAGCTATTACAATGCGTGCAAGTGATATTCACGTGGAACCTCAGGAAAAATTTTGTTCAATCAGATTCAGAATAGACGGAATTTTGCAGGAAATAAAAAAAGTTCCTAAAACTGTTCAAAGACTATTAATTTCAAGATATAAAATTATGGGGGGTATGGATATCACCGAAACCAGACTTCCTCAGGATGGAAGAAGTTCCTTTAGCTATCACAACAGAACTATAGACTTAAGATTTGCAAGCCTTCCCACAGTTTATGGTGAAAATATTTCAATAAGAATTTTAAACCGCGAAGAAAGCATATTTGATATTGAGAAACAAAAAAAAAAAAAAGAGGAACTCGATTCATATCTAAAAGTAATAAGCCAGCCTTACGGATCAGTAATAATTACAGGGCCTACCGGTTCTGGCAAGACATCAACACTTTACGCAAGCCTGAATTACATATCTTCCCCAGAGCGTAAGATATACACTATTGAAGACCCTGTAGAATATAAGTTTTCTCAAATAATGCAAATTCAGGTGAATCAAAAAATAGGAATGAGTTTTGCCGCCGGCTTGCGGGCAATGATGAGAAGCGATCCGGATATAATTATGCTTGGAGAAATAAGGGATTTTGAATCAGCAAAGATCGCTGTAGAAGCTTCCATTACGGGCCACCTTGTTTTAACAACTCTCCATACAAATGACGCTCCTTCTACTATAGCCAGATTATTTGAAATGGGAGTTGAGCCTTATATGATATCATCAGCTCTAAAGTGTGTTGTTGCTCAAAGACTCTTAAGAAGGCTTTGCCCTTTTTGCAAGGAGAAGGCTGATACTTCCAATACAGTTTTACCTGAAGGCGTAGACAGAATGATAGCCGGTAAAACAGTTTTTACAAAAAAAGGGTGCCAAAGATGTAATAAATCGGGTTATATGGGAAGAATAGGAATTTTTTCGATTATGGTTGTAACTGCAGAGATTAGAAAAATGATTCTTGGTAAAGCTGGTTCAGACGAAATAGAAGCTATAGCCAAAAAAGACGGGATGAGAACTCTTATTGAAGTAGCAGCCGAAAAAGTTTCAGAAGGCATTACTTCTTTTGAAGAAATGTACAGGGTGG
>CAYNMO010000117.1:4779-6740 GCA_964398155.1 uncultured Actinomycetota bacterium
CAGGGTGGTTTTTTAAAAAATGAGTAGTAAAAATTTCGTTCATCTTCATGTTCATAGTGAATATTCTTTGCTCGATGGTGCTGTCCGCATAAAAGATCTTGTAAAAAAAGCTGCCGAATTGGAAATGCCTGCTGTAGCACTTACAGATCATGGTGCAATGTATGGAATAATAGAGTTCTATAATTGTGCAAAAAAAGCTGGAATAAAACCTTTGCTTGGGTGCGAAGTTTACATTGCTCCTAATGGCAGATTTGAAAAACAGGCAAGGAAAAATAATGATCAGGATTATTTTTATCATCTGACTCTGCTTGCAGAAAACGAAAAAGGTTACAAGAATTTAATGAAACTTGCAAGTCTGGGGTTTCTTGAAGGTTTTTATTACAAACCCAGAGTCGACAAGGAGTTGTTAAGAGAGTATAGGGAAGGTCTTATAGCACTGAGCGGCTGCATAAAGGGAGAGGTAGCAAGAATGTTTCAGAGTGGCAAGGCCGAAAAAGCCATGAGCTCTCTGGATGAATATGTCGATATTTTCGGTAAAGACAATTTTTTTCTTGAAATTCAGGATTCAGGTATCCCTGAGCAGGTTTCTGTAAACAAAAATCTGCTTGAGCTTTCTTTATCCAAAAAAATCCCAATGGTTGGCACAAATGATGTTCACTATTTAAATAAAGAGGACAGTCATTTTCATGATATTCTTCTTTGCATCCAGACAGGTTCAACCATAAATGAAGTAAAAAGATTAAAATTTTCAACAGAAGAATATTATTTAAAAGATTACAATCAAATGTCAGATGTTTTCAAAAATTTCCCTGGTGCTATTGAAAATACACTTGAAATAGCTCAAAGATGTAATGTTGATCTTAAATTTGATCTTGATCTTATCCCACCCTTTTCGGTTCCCGATACTTACAATAAAGATACCTATCTTGAAAAACTTTGCATTGATTGAATAAAAAATAAATACCCCAATATTACAGATGAAATAAGTTCAAGGCTGGCAAAAGAACTTGAAGTAATTAAAAAAATGGGGTTTTCGGAATATTTTTTAATTGTCTGGGATTTTGTTAAGTTTGCAAAAGAAAAAGATATCAGAGTGGGTCCCGGAAGAGGAAGCGCAGCAGGCAGTATAGTCTCTTATCTTCTGGATATTACGGAAATAGAGCCGATTAAATACGGTCTTCTTTTTGAGAGATTTTTAAATGAATCAAGAAAAAGCATGCCTGATATTGATATAGATTTTTGTTATGAGAAAAGAAACGAAGTAATTAAATATGTAACCCAAAAATATGGATCCAGAAATGTTGCACAGCTCATTACTTTTGGAAGGATGGCCGCCAAACAGGCAATCAGAGATGCAGGGAGAGTTCTTGAATTTCCCTATTCCGAAGTCGACAAAATAGCAAAAATGATTCCCGGTGAATTAAATATTACTATTGATTCATCAATAGCCAAAGTTCCTGAGCTAAGAGCAATATATACTGAAAATAAAAAAATTAAAGAAATTATAGACACAGCAAAATGGCTTGAAGGGATGGTAAGGCAGGCCTCAACACATGCAGCCGGTATAGTTATATCATCTGAAGAACTATATAACTATACTCCTATCAAAAAAGAATCAGGAGAAGATATAGTAACCCAATATGAAATGGAGCATATCCAGTCCATCGGGTTGCTAAAGATGGATTTTCTGGGTTTAAAAACACTGTCACTGATAGATAAAGCAATTTTTTTGATAGAAAAAGTAAAAAATATCAAAATAAACGTAAATACATTAAACCTGGATGATAAAAAAACTTTTGAGATGCTAAGCAGGGGAGAATGTCTTGGTGTTTTTCAGCTTGAAAGCTCGGGAATGAGAGATCTTGTATTAAAAATGAAGCCCAGCAGGTTTGAAGATCTTATAGCTCTTCTTGCGCTGTACAGGCCGGGACCTCTTCAAAGCGGTATGGTAAATGATTATA
>CAYNMO010000117.1:6750-7709 GCA_964398155.1 uncultured Actinomycetota bacterium
ATATTGAAAACAAGAACAGCGGCAAGAAAATTAATTATGATCACCAAAGTCTTGAGGATATATTAAAAAGCACGTATGGAATGATTCTTTATCAGGAGCAGGTAATGCAGATAGCTTCAGTTTTTGCAGGTTTTACTATGCCTGAAGCTGACATACTCAGAGGGGCTATAAGTAAAAAAAAGAAAGAGCTTCTTGAAGAACAGCGGTTAAAATTTACTAATGGTGCTGCTGAGCTAGGAAATGACAAAGTAATTGCCGAAAAGTTATTTGATCTTATAAATTATTTTGCTCAGTATGGTTTTAATAAATCCCACAGTGCAGCTTATGCGATGATATCCTATCAGACTGCTTTTTTAAAAGTCAATTTCCCTGTTGAATTTATGGCTGCACTTCTAAGCATAAGAATGGGAAGCCAGGAAAAAGTTTCATTATACATAAACGAATGCAGGAGAATGAACATTTTTGTTTTGCCTCCGGATATTAATGACAGCTACAGCGATTTTACAGTTTTTGATAACAGCATAAGATTCGGACTTTCTGCTATAAAAAATGTTGGGATTAATGTAATAGAAGAGATACGGATAGAAAGAAAGTCAAATGGTATATTTAATGATTTTTACGATTTCTGCCTAAGAATTGATAATAGTGTTTTAAATAAAAAAACAATTGAAAGTCTCATCAAGGGTGGAGCTTTTGATACTTTAAATCATTCCAGAAAGTTTTTGCTTGAAAATTTTGAAAAAATAACTGAAATATCACAAAAAATTAAAAAGGACAGGATTGCTGGTCAGTTCTCATTGTTTGATAATGGTCCCGATAACACATATCTGGATTATAAAAATGAGTTTTCAGAAATAAATGAATACAAAGATGAGTTCATCCCAACAGATCTGCTTAATTTCGAGAAGGAAATGCTGGGCCTTTATGTCAGCGGACATCCGCTTTCTGATTATGCAGAC
>CAYNMO010000118.1:0-7636 GCA_964398155.1 uncultured Actinomycetota bacterium
TACTTTCTTAAACTATTTTTAAATAATTTAAAAATAATACAATTCGAGCTATTGACAGACTAAAAAAAAATCATTATTATGTTACAATGTACTAAATTGAACAGATGAACATAATTTTGTCATTCGGTAACATTCACAATAAGAAATATTCACATTACTCAGATAAAAAGTTATAAACACTGATTTTTAAATATCATTATCTTTATTAAAAAAGGGGGGATTAGAATTAATTCTGATATCAATGTCGATAAGCATTTTAAAAAAAGGATAAAAAAGGAGACTCGATGAAGAAATCGCTTATTATCGTAGCAGCAATAGTTTGCGCTGCTTTTGCCTTCACAGGCGTAAGCTGTACAACGGCAACTGCTGAAACAACAGCAGCAGCAGCTACAACAGCAGCAGCTACAACAGCAGCAGCTGAAACAGCAGCAGCTGAAACAACAGCAGCAGTCGCAAAGACAACACCTATCACAATAGGACACGGAACATTTTGGACAGGTCCATACGCTTCTGTTGGTCCGAGATTTGCCGCAGCTGCAGACTTTACACTGGAATTTATTAATCAAAACCCGCCACTTGGAGAAAAAGTAAGAATCATCCACAGTGATGAAGGTACTATTGGCGAACAGCAGTGGGTAATGAAAGATGTTGACAGCAATAAAGTTGACATACTTCTTAATGTAGGATACGAATACCTTACCTACCGTGACTGGCTTCTTGGATATATCAAGGACAACAACAGGCCACTCCTGCCTTCAGTTCATGGCGGCAGCATTGGTCCTCAATACGGTGGTACTGCAGAAGAACCAATTTTTAGAGGAAGCCCTCAGGACGTTGATCAGGGTATAGCAGCTGTACTTCGTGCTCTGGATTTGGGCGCTAAGACTTGTGTTATAGTTGGCGGTCTTTACGATAGTGCACAGCAGCAGAAAGACGTAGCTGTAGCTGCAGCTCCAATCGCAGGATTGGAAGTTCTTGATGTAATAGATGTCGAGCTGGAAAAGACATACAGAGCTGAAGTTACTGCTATGCAGGCTCTCAAGCCGGATGCAATAATTATATTTTTGGATGCCTCAGGCGGCGGCTTGATGGTTAAAACTATTGCTGAAGCCGGTATGTCTACTATAATCGTTGGTGTTACCGACTGGCAGTTTGTGGATTTTGTCAGTACTGCAACAATGGAAGCAATCCAAAAACAAAAAGCTGTTGATATTGTAGGCTTTGCACCTCTGGAAGGCCCTGCTTGGGATTTCTATTCAAAAGCTTGGGACGGCAATCCTCAGTATGCAGCTTTTAATGCTGCAAATGACTCTTACACAATGCAGTATTACGATGTTATCACTTGTACCATGCTTGCCATAAAGAAATCCGGATCACTGGATGTAGCTAACTGGGCAGCAGCCATGCACGAAGTGGCAAATGCTCCCGGCAAGGAAGTTTATAGCTATAAGGAAGGCTTTGACGCAATTGAAGCTGGCGAAGACATAAACTATGTTGGGCCGACTGGTACATTTGATTACTCGGCTACCGGAGTTGTAAATGGCACATATGGTGTCTCAGCATGGACAGATCTTACTACATTGGCACCGACTGCTATAATTGATGGCGCAAGAGTAGTAGAAATAGCTGCAAAAATACCAGCAAAATAGTTTGAAAAATTATCTGCAGCATGCAAAGAGGATCTTCTGGCTTGCTTAAAGATAGATGGAAGTATTATTTGTGTGATCGTGTGAGTTATGTGTTTAATATTAAGTATTAAACTGTAAATTAAATAGTAGCCGGACCCTTAAAAAGTGATGGACACTTATTTGTAAAAAATTTGTGGAAACCTTTCAGGGGCGAGGCTACTATTTAAAAGCTAATATTTGAAATGATGTTTTATTCAGGAAACAGTCAGGAGTCTTGTCAGGAGACATCAAGTAATAAAAAGATTTAAAGAGGTAAGAACGGGAAGAAGCAAGAGCAAAAGCAAGTTTTAAAAGGAATTATTTACATTATTATTTTGTGTCTTAAAAGTAGTTATTTTCATTAGTAAGTCTTAAAAGAAATTCTTTTCACTACGATTTTGTGTCTTGAAAATAATAGTTACATAAATGCTAATAATCACAGAGAAAGGAGATTTAATGACTTTTGTGATGTTCTTGAAAAGTACTTTAGTGATAGGGTTACTGGAATCAACACCACTTATGCTGGCAGCAATAGGTTTTACATTGATATTTTGTCTTAACGGCTTTATAAATATTGCTTATGCAGAAAATTTGACGATGGGGGCATATTTGGCAGTGACATTTAATACAATGTTGGGCTGGAACTTTTATGTTTCCATAATCCCAGCCTCGCTTTTGGCAGGAGTATTAAGTGTTATTACTTATCTTGTTGTGTTCAGGCCCGCCATGAAGAGAGGGGTTGGTCAGTCTGAAATGATAATACTCTCTGTTGGTTTGTCTTTTGTCTTAAGATATGGAATTAGTTTGATTTTTGGCAGCAACCTTTTTAATTATAATATCAGCCAAAATGCTTATTTGACAATTTTTGGTATGGGAGTAACAAGTACTCAGCTGATTTGTCTTGGACTGGCACTAATTATAGCGTTGGGGTTTTACTTGTTCATGTACAAAACCAATTATGGCCAGATAATGAGGGCTCTTGCAGATAATGAAAATCTTGCAATGGTCAGCGGTATCAACCCTATAAAAGTTTCAATTCTTGTCTGGTTTTTATCCGGAGTTGCAGGTGGGCTCGCGGGAATTTTTACCGGAGTTTTTACCTGGGTCCATTCCGGAATAGGCTGGAACATGATATTGACAATATTACTGGTGGCTATTATCGGCAGAGTGGGAAATGTAAGGGGAGCTTTGCTTGCAGGGGCCGGAGTTGGCATAATTCTCACTGCTGTGACACTTCTGACAAAACCGACATACGGAGCAGTAGTATTGCTGATAATCTTTATTGGGATTTTAAAATTCAGAAAGGTAGGGGTGTAGAATGGAAGGGTTACTTTCTGGTTATTTTATATACATGCTCTCACTCCTTTTAATATTTGTAGCTCTTGCCACTATTCTGCACATGCAGTTTGGCCTTACCGGGATAGTAAGCTTTGGGCTTGCAGGTATATATGGTTTTGGGATGTATTCTTGTGCCTTGCTTATGCTCAAGCTTAATATGCCGTTTGTTCCGGCATTGATAATCGCTACTGTTTTAACTGCCATTCTTTCCCTCGGTATTGGCAGGATTCTTCTGAATCTTGAGTCCCAGGCAGTTTTGGTGGGGACCCTTGCTTTCGCTGTTATTATAGAGGATCTGATAGTATCAGAAAAATGGCTGACTAAAGGTGTAATGGGATATGGCCCGGTAGATTTTCCATTTAATTTTGGAGTATACACCAAGTTTGGATATTTTATATTAATTCTTCTGCTTACAATTGCTGTAATGTTTTATGCAGGCAAACTTCAGTCAGCTCCATACGGCAGATTGCTTCTGGGTATCCAGGATAATGAACCTCTTGCACAAAGTCTGGGTAAACCGACTTTTCGACAGAAACTGATATTTTTTACATTTACGTCTGCGCTGGCAGGATTTTTTGGAGCAATAGCTGTGCCTTTGTACAACTATGTATTTCCAAAATATATCAGTCCCGATATTACTTTTACTCTCTGGATAGCTCTGCTTTTGGGAGCAAGAAAAAGAGTATTTGGAGGGCTTGTGGGAGTGGTGGCCACTGTAGGATTGTTTGATATTATTTTGGAGACCGTGGTACCGATTCCACAACAATTTGCCGGCATCCTTTATAATTCCAAATATTTACTCTATGGCCTCGTTCTTGTTCTTGTTTTAATGTTCAGGCCTTCTGGAATACTTGGAGACAGAGACAGAAGTAAAAGCCTCAAAGCTATAAGTAAATTTGAAAAGAAGGAGGGTTGAAATTGCAGGAGAAGAAACTTCACCTAAAAAACATAGTTAAAAGATTCGGTGGAAGAAAAGTAGTTGATGTAAAAGACCTGACTTTAGGAACCCATGGTATCGAAGGATTAATCGGCCCTAACGGAGCAGGAAAAACTACTTTGATTAATATTATAAGCCATAAATTGAGGATGGATACCGGACAGGTTTTGTATTATCCGGGCGGAAATGAAATTGATATATCAAAAAAAAGCTTTGATGAGATTGCAAGGCTTGGCATGGTCAGAACTAATCAGATAATTCAGGATTTTCAGAGCCTTACAATAAGAGATTCTTTGCTTCTGGCACTTGCAACCCCGAAATATGAAAGATTCTATAATATTTTCAGTGAAAAAAAGTTACTGAAAGCTGCAAAAGATGAAATAGACAGATACCTGGATTATTTTCATTTTGAAAACCCGGATGGCCATGCGCTTTCCGCCGGTGAAAAAAAGCTTTTGGATATTATCCGCTGCCTGCTTCTTAAGCCGAAGATACTTCTTATGGACGAACCCACCTCGGGCCTGCCCCAGGACCAGACCGATCTTGTCATTGCACTCATGAGGAAAAAGACTTCTGAAGAAGGAATGTCAATATTAATTGTGGAACATAACCTGGATCTCATATGGGGGGTTTCAGAGAACGTCTACTTTATGGCAGAAGGAGAGATACTTATACAGGGTACTCCTGCTGAAGTAAGGAAAAATCAAACAGTTGTCAAAAAATATATGGGGGAAGGCGATGCTTAAAGTAAAGAATATCAGAAGCGGTTATGGTGAAGTGACCATACTGCAGGGCCTTGATTTTGAAGTGGGCCATGAGATTTATGCCATACTTGGCGCTAATGGTGCTGGTAAAAGTACACTGATGAAGACAATTGCAAAGGTGCTGCATCTTAAAACCGGAGAAATCCATTTTAATGAGGAGGATATTTCAGGTTTTACACCTTTCCAGGTTTCTGCAAAAGGTCTGGCTTATGTGCCCCAGGAAGAACAGATATTTCCAAAGCTGACTGTAAGAGAGAACCTTTCTATCGGCGGCCTCTTAAGTAAAAGATCACTAAAGGAAAGAATGGAGGAAGTTTTTGATGTCTTTCCGGATATTGCTGAAAGAATCAACCAGAAAGCCGGCAGCTTAAGCGGTGGAGAAGCGCAGATGGTTGCAGTGGGACGAGCCCTCATGCAGGATCCGCAACTGCTGCTGCTTGATGAGCCAACTTCAGGGCTTTCTCCAAAGTATGTTGACAGTTTTTTTAAAAAAGTCAAAGAGATCCACCAAAAAAAAGGCGTAGGAGTTATATTGTCAGAACAAAATGCCACCAAGGCTTTGGAAATTGCTGACAAGATAATGGTGCTGACACTGGGTAAAATATTTCTTATCGATGATTGCAAAAACGTAGACATGGAAATGATTAAGGAAGGGTACAGGATATAAAGTATTACAGACATTTGGTGAGATTTTAAGTTTTAATCCTCATCTTCATATTCATTGTTCTTAATGATGAAAGGAAGCTGACACGTTAAAAAATTACTTGCTATATTAATATGCACTAAGGTGAACAAAAGAACATTGTTTTGTTATTTAATAAAACTTAAAATTAGAAATATTAATATTACTCAGATAAAAAGTTGCAAGCACTGATTTTGGCAGGCAAAAGTAAATTTTTAGGCAACGGAAGGATTGAAATGTTTTCAAACGCCAAGTTGATTTCTACTCAGGCCAGAGCCAGCCCATTGAATGCTGATTCCGATTGGTTAAAGCTGGCGGTTCAGGGGGACCCGGCGGGCCAATGATAAAATTATTAAAGAGTTTTATCCTGGCAAGACTGTACTTTTTTGGAAGAAACAAGACAAGTATTTATTAATAAGTGGCGGAAGATAAAATCTCTTCCGGTCCAGACAAAAGAGAAGGAGTATCTAAATGAAAAAGGAAGTTGTTTACAAGTTTGATCACATCGGGATTCCTACAAAAAATCCGCAGGAAGGCGAATTTTATGTTGCAGACGGTAAAGTTTTTTGCACAGATCCTGTAAAAACCAAATTCTTTGTAGAGTATCTAAGGCCTGAAGTAGGTTGTCCTTATCCTCCAATCCTGCTTGAAAAACCTCACGTTTCATACCTTGTAGAGGATCTTGACGCAGCTCTCGAAGGCGAAAATGTTATAGTTGAGCCTTTTATGCCTATTCCTACCAGGAGACTTGCATTTATAGATGTTGAAGGCTGTATTATTGAACTTGCGGAAGAAGTCAAATAATAGTTTCTTTCTATGTTTTTGCAGTAAAAAAGTATCGATTTAATAATTTGAGAAGGGAGTGCAAGTTCTATGAGTAAAATGATAAGAGCGGCCGTAATGATGGGACCGGGAAGAATGGAGATGGGTGAAGTTCCCATGCCTGAGCCTAAAGATGATGAGGTCCTGATAAAAGTAAAACATGTTGGAATATGCGGAGCAGATCTTGAATTTTTCAAAGATGGTTTTATTGGCGGATGGGTTCTGGATTTCCCCCATGTTTTGGGCCATGAACCTGCTGGAATCGTTGCAGGCTTTGGTAAAAATGTTAAAGGGCTTAAAGAAGGAGACGCTGTAAGCATTGAACCAGGAAAAACCTGCGGCGTTTGCGAATACTGTACTACAGGCCTTTATAATCTTTGCCCGGATGTAAAATTCATGTCTGTACCAGGCGCCACCGGCGCAACAGGCGCATTCCAGGATTATGTGGCCTGGCCCGCCGGCAGGGTATTTAAGCTTCCCGAAGGCGTAAGCACTTTGGAAGGCGCGCTGGTAGAACCACTTTCAGTAGGTTTTCATGCTGTTAATCAGTCCAGGGCAAAATTTGGCGACAGCGCATTCATAATTGGAGCAGGCTGCATTGGTTTGTGCACATTGCTTGCATTAAGAGCAAGAGGCATAACTGATGTATATATGGCAGATCTTGCAAAAATTCGTATGGATAAAGCAACAAAGCTTGGCGCAAAACAGGTATTTAATGCTGCAGAAGTTGATATTGTTGCAAAAATCAATGAGCTGACTGGCGGCAGGGGCGTAAACCAGGTCTATGAATGCACCGGAGTTTCCAAATCAGTAAACCAGGGCATAGGAATGATAGCAAAGGGCGGAACTGTAACACTAATAGGATTGTTTGGAGAAGCAAATATTCCCGTAGATTTAAATGGCCTGATATTTAAAGAAGGTACTTTCAAATCAAATTTCCGTTACAGACACATATATCCTGTAGCAATAAAGGCTCTTGCAGCCGGCATTGTACCTTTGAAGGACATAGTGTCCCATACATTCAAGCTTGAGCAATTGGGGGAGGCCCTCAAATTAAATATTGAACATAAGGACCAGGTAACAAAAATAGTAATCGAGCTGTAAAAATTTATATAGCTTCCATTGTGGTTAATGAAAGCCATGGAGCTTTATAAGCAGATACATCAAAAGTTACAAGACAATACAGGAAGTTTGTCTGAAAATAAATTGTCTGAAAAGAAATCTTTCGTTTTCAGACATTCTTCCTGTAAATGAATTTTAAACAATTTTGTAAATAATCAATATTTTTAGGGGTAAATAAGTATTACCGTTCTTAGAATGAAGGTGTCCGGATGAATAACAATGACATAATATTTCAGGTGCTAAAGTATTATTATTTTGACGACATGACTCAGTTACAGATAGCACAGAAATTAAATATCAGCAG
>CAYNMO010000119.1:0-7622 GCA_964398155.1 uncultured Actinomycetota bacterium
GTGGTCATGCTATTTTTCCACTTAAAATAAGAATAGATTGGGCAGGTAACCCATACTTATTTACAGTTAACAGATAATTAATTATGAATTACAGCCTGAAATCTTACGACTTACATTATGGCTCCGAGTCTCATTGGTGGCAATCACAGATTTCACGAGAAGAATATCTTGCAGTATATAAAAAACTGTAATTATTATAAAAAATATTTTAAATCAGGAAACATATGAAATATAAAGTTGGTATGAAAAAAAACAGAAGAAGGTTATTCCGTCTGGGTACCAGGTCTTCCTGGTTGTTGGTCGCAGGGAAAAACAGAGAAAGAGGCCCTGGAAAACATCAAAGATGCAATTTATGGATATTTGGGGGTTCAGGATTTATTACGGCAGGGATTATAAAAAATGCCGGATTAAATATTGAGAAATTCAAAAGATTTTTACGAGAAATTGTCTCGAGGAGAGTTTACAAAATAACTTAATAAACAAAAGAGCGCGATTTAATGATTACAAAATATATTTCAAGTGCTATGACTAAAGCTAAATACGAAATTTTGAAGGAAGATAATTCTTTTTATGGTGAAATTCCTGGTTTTGATGGTGTTTATGCAAATGCAAAAGACCTGGAAACCTGCAAGGCTGAGTTGGAAGAAGTACTCGAGGAATGGCTTTTTTTCAGGATATCCAGAAATCTGCATGTTCCGACTATAAATGGCTTGAAGCTGAAAATTAATAAGATTGCAGTATAATACCCAAGCTTGGTCCAGTTAAACGAATTGACTTAATCAGGTGTTTTATAAAATTAGGTTTTGATGGGCCTTTTTCCGGAGGAAACCATCAATTCACGTTAAAAGATAATTTAACTATTCGAATTCCAAATCCTCATCAATCTGACATTAACCAAGGCTTACTGCAAAAAATCTTAAAACAGGCAAAAATAAGAAAAATTACTTGGGAAAATTTATAATAAATATCATATGTATATTCCGGCCACACCCGGACACTGATTCCGACAACATCCGGACAGAGTAAAGGAATTAACCGGATAGTGTAAAAGTATATTTATAAAAATATGTAATTACACTAATATGCAAATATGCACTAAACCTGGATCAGTTGGTCAGAGTAGTTTTTGCAGGAAGGCGAATAATGGTGCTTCATAATTACATAAGATCATATTTATTAAAACCCCGGCAGCTTTGCTTTTAAATCTGGTTGCCCATACCTTAATAAAGATTGATCATTACGATAAAGCAAGTATTGTTGGTGGCGATGGAGATTACTCGCGGGCAAGGTTTGGGGAAAAAAATTTAATTTAAAAAATAGAAATACAATCAATAGCCCTACAATAATTCCCTAATCTGGTATAAATACCCCTACAAATATTCCCAGAAATGAGATAATATGTAGTTAAAAGAATTTAGGGAGAAAAATATGAATAGAACAATAACAAATGATCTTATAAAGTGGAAGTCGTCAACTGGTCGTAAACCATTAGTGCTTAAGGGTGCAAGACAAGTAGGCAAAACATATATTTTGGAAAAATTTGGCCAGGAATATTTTAAAAAATACCATTATATTGATTTAAGAGAAAATAAAAATATTGGCAGTATTTTTAAAGATACTTATAATCCCCGTGAAATAATAAGGCAACTGGAGTTTGTTCTAAGAATAAAAATTGACATTAATAACGATTTATTAATATTTGATGAAATACAGGATTGCAGGGGAGCCATTACTTCACTTAAATATTTCCAGAAGGATATGAATAGCCTGGCATTGATTGCTGCAGGATCGCACCTGGGAATGACAAAAAATGAAGAATCCTTTCCCGTTGGTAAGGTTAATTTTTTATATATGTTTCCCATGAATTTTGAGGAATTTTTGCTGGCTGCTGATGAACTATCGTATGAGCAATATAAAAATTTCAATATAGAGGATCCTTTTGTTTTGCCTGAAGTAATCCATAGCCGGTTACTGGAAATGATGCGTTACTATTTTGTAACCGGAGGCCTTCCTGAAGTTGTAGGTAAGTTTGTGAGTTTAATTAAGGAGGATGAGGGGGAGGCTTTAAATGCAGCACGGGAAATGCAAAAAGATCTTGTAGAGGGCTATATGGCTGATTTTTCTAAATATTCAGGTACAGTTAATGCAAATCATATCCATAAGGTGTTCGAATCCATTCCGGCCCAGCTTTCAAAAGCTTTTGATGAAGAAGTTCCCAAATACATTTTTAAGGGTGTCATTCCTAACCAGAAAGGATATGAAAGGATCTCGGGGCCGCTCGGGTGGCTGGTAAAAGGCAGATTATGTATAAAAAGCTTGATTGCATCAAGAGCCGAGCATCCGTTAAGAAGTTATTGCCAGGAAAATAAATTTAAAGCTTACCTTCTTGATATGGGCATTCTTAACTGCATGCTAAATACTCCGCCAGAGGCTATACTTGCTGAAAGTCTTGGTTCGTATAAAGGTTTTCTAGCTGAAAATTTTGTTGCTCAGGAACTTTATTATCATCTTAATACAGATCTTGTTGCCTGGTCAGAGGGTAGATCTGAGATAGAGTTTCTTATAAGTAAAAATGAACATATCATTCCACTGGAGGTAAAATCTTCAAACCGTTCGAGAAAGTCCAAGAGTCTTGACGTATTTGTAAGTAAATACAATCCCGAGAAGGCTTATAAATTAAGCAGTCAAAATTTTGGAAAGCATAAAAAAATAGGAATTATTACTTTGCCTATTTATTTTTGCGGTAAATTAGTAGTATAAATATTTTGACAAGTGCAGCAGGAAAAATAAAAATTTTAATATGAAAGGATTGCACCAGTTAACAGTAGAAAGCAGCAGAATTATTTATTTTATTATAAGTGGGAATAAATATATTTTACTGCATTCTTTTACCAAGAAAACGAATAAAACACCAATAAAAGAACTGGAAATTGCAAGGAAAAGGATGAAAGAGTATTTAAGTGATTAATGTGAATAAATAAGAAATGGCCTGGGAAGATGTCGAAGTAAAACTACTCGAAAACCCGGAAGTATTAAAAGAATCTGAGAAGTTAGAGCCTGAATTACAGGCCCTAAGGCAGTTAATCCTTCTAAGAAAAAGAAATAAAATAACTCAACATGAACTTGCTAAACGGATAAATATGCGTCAGTCTCACATTGCAAGGCTTGAGTCTGGTGAAATAACTCCGACTTTGAAAATTTTGAAAAGATATGCAGAAGGATTAAATATGGTTATTACTTTTAACATTATTTCTCTTGAAGAATATACTAAAGAAACAAAGTACATTAAAACTTTATCAGGGCCGCATGCGTCTGTTCCTGACTTAGGAATATCGGTATTATGAAATATATGCAATACAAAGTTGGTATGAAAAAAACAGAAGAAGGTTATTCCGTCTGGGTACCAGGCCTTCCCGGTTGATGGTCGCAGGGAAAAACAGAGAATGAGGCTTTGGAAAACATTAAAGATGCAATTTACGGATATTTGGGGGTTCAGGATTTATTACGGCAGGGATTATAAAAAATGCCGGATTAAGTATTGAGAAATTCAAAAGATTTTTACGAAAATATGTTATAATTTATTTTAGTATTTTTAAGATTAAATATAAAAGAAAAATAATTGAATAAGAAAAAAGTACTGCTGAAATTAATAAATAATCCAGAAAATGTAAAATTTCAGGATTTTGTTTTAATTGTCGATGCATTTGGATTTGTACCTGCCAGAACTTGAGGCAGCCATAATATATTTTTAAATAAAGAGATTAACGAAATTATTAATATTCAAAATTATAAAGGTGAAGCAAAGCCTTACCAAATAAAACAATTTCTATCATTGGTTGAAAAATATAATTTAAAAATGGGTGATTAAAAATGAAAGACTATCATATAAATATTTTTTATAGTGATGAAGACAACTGCTATATCGCTGATATTCCAGATTTACCGCATTGCTCAGCTTGTGGCGAAACAGTAGACGAAGCTCTTAAAGAAGTTCAGGTTGCAAAAAAATTATGGATTGAAGCTGCTAAGGAAATAGGAAGAAAAATTCCAGAACCCCGTTATAAGCCTGTTTACTATCAGGTAGTTTAAAATCAAAGGAAATAAATGGATTATTAAGGAATAGTCAATTATTTCTTTGGTAATTTAGCTCTACACAATTAGCTCTATCCAAACAATGGTAACTATCACAGAAGAACAATTAGGTCTGTACATGTCTCTTTTCAGGGGAAGGGAAGATGTATTTGCAAGAAGATGGGAAAAAGACGGTAAAAGCGGCTATACTCCTGCATACAAATTTGACTGGAATGAGTATCTGTTGCACAAGTCAAAAGGCGGAAATTTCCAGAGCTTTAAAAATAAAGAAAAAATCCCCTTAACGAAGGATGTTGTAAAGAAGCATCTGATTGGAGCATATTTCATTGGGATTTATCCGCTTATTGAGGATAACACGTCTTATTTTATGGCAGTTGATTTGGATGGAAAAAATTGGGAGTCAGACTGCAGGATTTTTATTGAACAGCTAAACCGGGTAGAAATCCCGGCATATCTAGAAAGGTCGTTTTCCGGTAATGGCTGCCATATCTGGGTTTTCTTTGAAGACAAATATCCGGCAGCAAAAAGCAGGAGAATCTTTCTGGAATTTGCAAAAAAAATATTAAATCTGCCGGAATTTGAAAAAGAGATTTCTTTTGACAGGTTGTTTCCAAACCAGGACAGTCATTCAGGGGTAGGATTTGGAAATTTAATAGCTTTCCCACTTCAGGGCAGGATGGCCCAGGAAAATAAGATGGTATTTTTAGACCCTGCTAATCTTTTACCGGTTAGCGATCAGTGGAAATATTTGCAGGAAATAAAGAAAATCCCTATTGAGCATTTGGATAAAGTTTATTCTCAATTATTTACTGATAGTAACTTAATAAATCCAAATGTAGCGGATAAAAAAGAAATATTTGAAGCAAGTATACTGGATATCGTCCTAAAAAATCAAATTATATTAAGAAAAAACAATATTGAAAAATCAGTAAAAGATTTTTTAAAACACAATTTAATTTTTATAAATAGTGAATATCTGTTAAAACAGAAAATTGGGAAAAGCACATTTGGGACAGAGAAGTTTTTTAACTTAATTACAGAATCCAAAACTGAGATAGGGATTCCCAGGGGTTTTTTAAATAATTTAATAAATTTCTGCGATGACAATAAAATCAAGTTTAGATTAAGCGACAAAAGAAATAAAACAGGGAATATGGATTTTAATTCCAGTGTTAACCTGCTTGTTAACCAGGAAATTGTCTTAAATTGCTGCGAAAATATTGATTCAGGTATTATTGTTGCCCCGCCCGGTTCCGGTAAAACAATAATCGGAATTGAATTAATTGCAAGAAAGAAACAGACTGCTTTAATACTGGTTCACAGAAAGCAGATATATGATCAATGGATGCAGAGAATTGAAAATTTTCTTGGTATCAGTAAAAAAGAAATTGGCCAGATTAATGGAAACAAGAAAAAAATTTCCAATACTATAACTGTTGCAATGGTCCAAAGCCTGGTAAAACTGCCGGATTTAAAAGATTTTAGTGAACTTTTTGGCACAATAATTGTTGATGAGTGCCATCACATTCCTGCAAAGAGCTTCAGAAATGTGATAATGAATTTTAACCCGTATTATATTTATGGTCTAACAGCAACTCCGAAGCGAAAATACAATGATGAGAAATTAATATTCTTCTATATTGGTGACATAATTTGTGATTTAAAGAATATAGCGGATTTAGAAGAGGGCGCGGCCCAGGGCAGTATCCATATTGCGGTTAAAGAAACGAAGCTTGATTTTCCTTATGATAACAAAACAGATGATTTCCATCTGCTTGCAAAAGTTATAATTTTTGATTCAGGCAGAAACAGATTAATAAGCAATGATGTTTTAAAAGCTGTAAATGATAATCATAAAATCCTGATTCTGACCGAGAGAAAAGAACATGCAGATGTTTTAAATGTCTTTTTGAAATCATACTGCGAGGTCATATCTGTTACTGGAGATGATGCTGTTTCCACAAGAAAGATAAAGCTTAAGGAAGCCATGGAAGGGAATTTCCAGGTTTTAATTACGACAGGGCAGTTGCTGGGGGAAGGCTTTGATATACAGGGCCTCGACTGTTTATTCCTGGTGTTTCCTTTTTCTTTTGAAGGCAAGCTGGTACAGTATGTCGGAAGGATTCTAAGGTCTGAAGGAACAAAATATGTCTATGATTACAGGGATAAAAATATTGAATTTTTAGAAAAACTTTATAAGAAAAGGGAGAAGTATTATAAGACAATCAGTACTTCGGCTTTAGACAAATTCAAATAAAAAACATTCTGCGTAATCAATAAATTCAAGAGGTTTCTTTCAGTGCTGCTTCTTTATAAATCCTGTAAGTGTTTTCATCAAACAGTACTATTTGGGCAAGCTCGACTTCCGAATTTTCCTTTAAAAAACCAACAATTGTTTTGATTGCAATTTCTGCAGCTTCCAAAACAGGATACCCGTATATACCGGTACTGATTGAAGGAAATGATATGCTTTTAAGGTTGTTTCTTTGTGCAACCTCAAGGCTGTTCCTGTAACTGTTTGCAAGGTTTATAACATCTTCAGGGCTATTGCTGTAAACCGGTCCAACTGTGTGGATGACATACTTGGCTTTAAGGTTATATCCCTTTGTAATTTTGGCCTCGCCGGTTTTACATCCTCCCAGAAGTCTGCATTCTTTCCAAAGCTCTCTTCCGGCAGACCTGTGAATTGCACCGCATACACCTCCGCCAGGACTTAAGAGCTCATTTGCAGCATTTACAATTGCATCTGTGCTTTCTTTGGTAATATCGCCATGCAGAATCACTAATCTTGATTTATTAATTTGAAGTTCCATAAGCTCCTATAGACATTGTGTGATATTTTTAGTGAAGATCCTTATTCATCATGCACTCAACAAACTCCATACCGGTAAATACTGCATCAAAGCTTGATTCAAGGGGGCTGCATGCATAGATGCCAAAATTTGGAAAAAGTTTAAACATTAACATTTACTAATTGAGGCAAGTCTAAGTAGCATCCCGGCAAAATAATCAAGTTTTACTTCCCTGGTATTGGCCAGTCAGTCTATGTACGAAATAACCAGCTCGGCATCACTATACTCAATAAAAAAGCAGTCAGAAACTGTATCATTATCCGTTGCGCTTGACAGACCCAGTTTTAGCTGGAAATAATCATTGCCTGAATTTAGTATTTTCTGAACCTCATTTTTCAGGGTATCTCCGGTAATTGTATATGATGTAGATGAGGTCGGTATTCTTGCAAGGCTTGTGCCTCCAACCGCAAAATCGCTTCCATCAAGTGTCCCATAATTAAATGCCTTTACGTCAAGGTAAGTGGCAAATCCCGGGTCATTGTATCGCCTTAACTCATAAATATTTATTTCTGCAGCCGTTACGGTTTCACCGTGCAGGTCATCAATATTAAAACTCAGGTAACCCTTGAATTGTTTTTTATCATCATAATCTCCGATCCTTATGGCCATTGCAGTGCCGGAAAAAATCTCACCCTGCAGTATGATTCCTGACATATGTGAATCAACACCAATGGAAGA